>CAYTRA010000092.1:0-8575 GCA_964439675.1 uncultured Dehalococcoidaceae bacterium | reverse complement strand
GGCCGGTCGAGCGTGACCCAGGCGACGTCGCCCTCGCGCTCGAAGCGGACCAGCGGCCGTTCCTGCACCATCTCGCCCGGCAGGCCTGTCTAGCGGACCCAGTCCGGCTTCTTGATCGCGCTGACCTCGGAGCGGTCGTGCGACTGCTGGACCTCCGCGTTGATCTTCTCGGCCAGCCGCTTCATCAGCGGGGAGCCGGGGGTCATGTCGCCGGAGCGCCAGCGGCGCAGCGTCGCGCGATCCTTCTTGTCCATGTCCAGGCCGACGAGCTCGTCGATCACGGCCTCGAACATGCGGTGGCACTCTTCGACGGTGAATTCGACCTTCATGGCTACGCCTGCACCTTGATCTTGCCGCGCTGGCGCATCATGCGGCGCGTCCGCTCGTCGATGAAGTTGCCGATCGCCTCGTTGAGGTGCTCAGTGAACTCATCGAGTTCCTTGGTGGCCAGGCCGTGGTCACGGCGCCAGTCCTTGATCTGAGCCTTCGTCTCATCCGAGAGGTCGACGTGGTCCAGGACGCTCGAGGTGACGAGCGAGAGGACCACGTGCGCCTCTTCCGTGTTCAGGACGACGTTCATCCTGCCCCTCCTCCTGCTGCTCCGCGCAGGTGCTGGAGTTCCTGCGCTGGTGGACGGTGTCGTTTCGTTCGACTGTACCTGACGGTGAAGCGTACGCGCGGATCGCGCTACCCGGATGCCCTACTCGCCGATGAAGTGCGGCGGCCGCTTCTCCGCGAAGGCTCGCACGCCCTCCGCACGGTCGGCCGTGGACTGCAGGAGGACCGTCAGGTCCAACTCGTACCGCAAGGCGTCCGCCAGCGGCATCTCCACCCCTCGGTGGACGGCTTCCTTCGCCAACCGGGTCGCGATCGGCCCGCGCTCCGCGACCATCGTCGCGAGTGCCTGCGCCTCCGCCAGCACCTCCGAGGCGGGCACGACGGCCGAGACGAGCCCGATCCGCCGCGCCTCCGCAGCATCGATCTCCTCGCCGGTGAGCGTCAGCCGCAGCGCCTGAGCCCGGCCCACGGCGCGCGGCAAGCGTTGCGTCCCGCCGGCCCGCGGCACCGCGCCCTGCAGCGTGTCGCCCAGCGAGCAACGCGTGTCCTCCGCAGCGACGCGGATGTCGCACGCGAGTGCGAGTTCGAGGGCTACCGACCGCACCGCGCCGGACAGCGCCGCCACGACCGGCTGCGGGATGCGCGCCACCGCCTCGATGCCCGCGGCCAGCGAGGGGACGCCCGGCAGGCCGTCCGGCTCCGCCGCTGCGGCAGGTGACCAGCCGAGGCCAAAGTCGCCCTCGGCGGCCAGCACGACGCAGCGCACGTCCTCGTCGGCGGCGACCGCCTCGGCGGCCGCGCCCAGCGCATCCAGGAACGCGCGGTCGTACTCACCGCCCGGAGGGGCGATGGTGATGGTGGCGACGTGCTGCTGCACCGTGGTGCTCACGAGCGACATGCGGCGAGCGTGGCATGCGCCCGGAGGGCCGTCAACGCGGACGCGCGTACGCTCGGCCTCGGCCCGCACGCGGACGCCGCGCGTAGACGCCAAGCGCGAACGCCTGCGAGGATCGAGGCTGACTGACACCGTGTGACACGGCTACATGCTGCTGCGGGGAGCGACGATGGACCTGGGACTGAACGGACGCTCGGTGGTGGTGACGGGCGCCAGTCGCGGCATTGGCCGCGCGATTGCCGCCGCCTTCGCGGGAGAGGGCGCGCGCCTCACCATCGTTGCCCGCACGGAGAAGGACATCCAGGGCACCGCGGCGGTGCTCCAGGCCGCCTATCCGGGCGTGACCGTGCGCCCGCTGGCAGCCGACGTCACCGATCCGGAGGACGCCGAGCGCATCGTGCAGGCGGCCGTGGACGCGTACGGTGGGCTGGACGTGCTGGTCAACAACGCCGGCGGCACCGTGCGAGAAGGCAGCGCGGAAGAGCGCTTCGAGGGCTCGTTCAGCCTCAACGTCACCTCCGCCCTGCGCCTGATGGAGGCGGCGTACGAGCACCTGAAGGCGTCCGGGCAGGGGGCGGTGGTGAACATCGCCTCCATCTACGGGCGGGAGTACGGCCCGCCGGGTGCGGCACAGTACACCACGGCCAAGGCCGCCGAGATCGCCATGACCAAGACCTACGCCATGGCGTGGGCTTCCGAGGGCATCCGCGTGAACAGCGTTGCCCCCGGCTCCATCGCCTTCCCCGGCGGCTCCTGGGGGCGCCGGATGGAGTCGGACCCGGAGGGCATGAGGCGCTTCGTGGCGGAGAACATCGCCTCCGGCCGCTTCGGCCGGCCGGAGGAGGTAGCCGCGGCGGTGGTGTTCCTCGCCTCGCCCGCGGCATCATGGGTGGTGGGCGCGTCCCTGAACGTGGACGGCGGCCAGTCCCGCTCCGGGATCTAGGTCGCTTCAGGTTGCCCGCTTCCGGCCGGGCAAGGATGATGTGGCGCGTCTGCACCTGCGGCGGAAGGGGACGAGTCCATGCGCTTCCAGCGGAGTGATCTGCCCGGCATGCTGGTGGCGGTGTTGGGGCCGGTGGCCCTGATGTTCCTCCTGCTGGACTCCTACCAACTCTGGGAGCACCACGGTTCGCCCATCCTCGGCATCCTCTCCGCGAACCTCGCGATCGTCGGTGGCCTCGTGGGCGCGTTCTGGCGCTTCATCCGCGCGCGGGACACCGTCATCGGCCTGGCGCTTGTCCTGGCGCTCAGCGTCGTCGGCGTGTTGGGGTTGCAGGCGGCCGGCGAGGACGGCACCACCATCGCCTCCGTGCTCAAGATCGTGGGCGTGCTGTCCTTCCTGGCCCTGAACGTCGTCTTCGTGTGGCAGTTCCTCGCGCATGGGCTGAACCCCGTGCTGGTGCGCCGCGACGAGCGCCGCGCAGCCGCCGCCGAGGAGCAGTCGTAGCCCGGGAGGGCGCGCAGCCCTGGGAAGGGGCCGGCGCACATGCCTGACTCGCCCACCGCCTCCGCCGTCCGCACGGCCTCGATCCACATGCTCGCCCGCTGGATGGGCGAACGCTTCTATCGCACCTTCCGCCTCTCCGAGGACGACGCCGCACCCTTCGACGCCGTGCTGCAGCAGCGCGAGCGTCGCGTGGGCGTGACCGCCGGCATCCTCTGGGACGCGGAGGCCCCCGTCCCCGGCGCAGACACCCTCGCTGACCTGCTCTCGGCGGACATCGCCGCGGACGCCGGCATCGAGGACGGCGCGTACGCCGTGTGGGTGCCGCCTCGCGCGGAGTTGCCCACGGAGGAACCGGCGGCGTCCAACCTGCGTGTGCTCCTGGCCAACGGCATGAAGCACCTGGCCCCCGGCGAACGCCGCGAGGTGCGCCTCCCCGTCACGGTGAAACTCGCGAAACTCGAGACGGAGGGCGCGTACGTCTCCGTGACCGGCGGACTCTCGCCCGTCTGGCTCGCCATGTCAGAGGGCATCCCCGGCTCGTTCCACCTGGACTCGCGCTCCGTGCACCGGCTGTCCTCGGAAGAGGCGGAGGTGGAGATCTTGGTGACGCGCGTGCGCGACCGCGCGGCGGTGCTGGAACCGGGTGAACTGAGCGACGTAGCGCTACAGGACTACTGGGTGGTCTCGCGCCTGCCGGACACCCTGCCTCCCGGCGTCACCGTCATGAGCGCCCCTCCCGAGGTGGACCCGCAGGACGGCACCGCCATCCGCCGCTACTTCCGTCGAGAGGTGCAGCGCGCCGTGGACCAGAAGCGCGAGGGGGAGGCGGACCTCGCGGTGCTGGTGGTGGCCGCGCCGGTCGCGCATATGAAGGACGAACTGGTCACGCAGTCCCTGAAGGGGATGAACCCGGCGCTGTACGGCGCGCTGGACCTGGTCGCGCTCGTCGCGGACGGCGGCGTCCGCCAGGTGCTCCAGCCCCGCTCGCTCCCGTGGGAGCAGCAGCGGTGACCGGCCCGCTGGTGCGGGAGGCCACCCCCGAGGACGCCGAGGCCGTCCGCAGCCTGGTGACCCGTGCCCTGCTCGCGGCCGGTTTCCCGCCGCCGGACGCCGACCTGGACGGGGACCTGCTGGACCTCTCCTACTACACCGTGGGCGAGCGCCGCATCTGGGTGGCCGAACGCGAGGGCGACGTGGTGGGCTGCGCCGCGCTCGACCGTGGCGAGGGCCGCACGGGGATCCTGCGTCGCCTGGCCGGAGGCGGCCTGGAGGCGCTGGTGGAGACGGCCATCGAGTACGCGCAGCGCCAGGGCCTGGCGGCCGTGGAGACCGTGCTCCCGCCCGGCCTGCCCGGCACCCGCGACGCGCTCGCAAGGGCCGGCTTCGCACCGCTCGAGGGCGCAAACACCATGCTCCTCAGGCGCGATTTGCCATGACGCTGGTCGCGCCTCGGTGGGCGACGCTGGCACTCGTAGCCGGCCTCGCCGCGTTCGCGCTCCTCGGCGGCGCGTGTCGCGGCGACGAGGCGCCGGCGGCCACCGAGGAGTCGACGCTCCCGCCGCCGTCCGAGCGCTTCCGGTCGCCCTCCATGCTGGAGTCGTACCGTTGGTCGCTCACGGTGGAAGCCACCGGGGACCTCCTCGACGTCGGCGAGGCGCCGGAGGACCTCGAACTGGACGACGCCATCCTGTACCTGGACATCCAGGGCGAGCGCGTCAACCCGGACCGAGAGCACACCACCTCCACGATCACGTTCGGCTACATCTCCTCCGAGCGAGAGACGATCGTGATAGACGGCCGGCTGTGGTCCCGACAGGGGAGCGGCGCGTGGCGCGAGCGGGCCACGCTCGCCTCGCCCGAGGACTTCATCGGCCAGGACGTCGGTCTTTCGCCGGCCGTGATCCTGGGCGATGACGATCCGGAGACCCTTCAGCGAGTCACGGACGACCTGATGGCCCGGCCGTACGACATCCAGCAACTGGACGGCCGCGACGTCTGGCACTGGGAACTGGGCCCGGAGTGGGCGGAAATGACCTTCGGGGAGGGCTTGAACCCGCTCCCAGGCCGCATCGACCCCTCGACGTATGACATCGAGGTCTGGACGGACATGGAGACGGGCGTTGCTGTCCGGATGCGGGTGACGGGTGGCTCCACCTCGGATCCGGACGCCTTCCGGTTGGAGATGGCCCTCTTCGACCTGGACGACCCGACCATCGAGATCGAGGAGCCGCCGGCGGCCATCGGCCGCTGAGACGCCGCTAGGACGCTCGGCCGTCCTCGCTCGGGACGTTCACCACGTAGGTCCCGGCCAGCGCGTCATGCCACGTCTGGCGTCGAGGTGAGCGCAGCATCCACAGGTAGCCGATGAAGAACGGGATGCCGCTGATGATCGAGCCGGCCACCCGGCCGGCCGCCCTCGCCGGCCCTGGTGGGGAGCCGTCCGCGCGGACGATGCGGATGCCCACCAGCCTCGCGCCGGGCGTCCACCCTTCCGTCCAGAACATCCAGTCGTAGCCCAGGCTGAGCACCGCGCGAGGCATCAGCGCCAGCGGATCGAGGTCATCCGACGTCTGCGGCGTGTCTCCCATCAGGATCGTGAACACCGTGACGATGGCCAGCCAGAGCAGCGTCTTGCACGCCTCGTCGACGAGCCACGACCCCAGCCGCCGCCAGAACGAGGCGTAGTCGCGATCGGTGGCGACGGCGTGGCGCTCCCGGAGTTCCTGGAGCGCCACCTCCGCCGGCGATGGCTGCCGACCGCCGAGGCTGCCGTCGCCCTGCCACCGCGGGCCGGGGTGGCCCGCAGGCGGGAGCGACTCGCCTCGGTCAGTCATGGCAGACATCGTTGGTCACGTCAGGCGTGGTTCGCAATGGCGCCGTCCACCACGATGGTCTCGGCGTTCACGAAGTGGGTGCGGTCGGAGGCCAGGTACACCACGGCGCCCTGGATGTCGCGCGGCTGGCCCAGCCGGCGCAGGGGGATGTAGCGCTCCAGCACCTCCGCCATCGCCGGGTCCGACTGCGGGCCCGGGACGCCCTCCATGAAGCCGATGACGATGGCGTTCACCGTCACCCTCTCCTCCACCAGCGGCTCACCGCGGCCCCACTCGATGCCCAGGTTCTTCGTGAACCCCAGCACCGCACCCTGGGACGCGCCGTAGAGCGCGCAGTTCGGGACGCCTCGGTCATAGAGGTTGGAGACGATGTTGATGACGCGCCCGGACCCGCGCGGCACCATGTGCTTGCCCACCGCCAGCGTGGCGTTGAAGACGCCCGTGGCGTTGCGGTCCAGTTCTTCCTTCCAGTCCGCCGTGTTGGACTCCAGCATCGGCTTGATGTTGGCCATGTGCCCCGCGTTCACCAGCACGTCGATCGGCGCCACGGACGCCTCGAGGGCTTCGATGGCGGCCTCCACGGCGGCGTAGTCGGACAGGTCCACGGTCTTGGCCTGCCCGCTCTGCGAGCCGGCGGCCCAGCACTCGTTCAGGATCGAGTTCGCCTCCACCTCGTCCCGCTGGTTGCGGCGGAGCGTGGTGACGGAGACGGTGGCGCCGGCCTCCGCCAGCGCGACGGCGGCAGCGCGGGCCAGGGGGCCCGTCGCGCCGGTGACCAGGGCATGCTTGCCCTTCAGGCTGAACATCTGCATCCCGTTACCCCTCTGCCCGCGGCGTCAGGCCAGCCGGCGTCAGGCCGGCGGCAATGGCCCCACCATCCACCAGCACCGTCTCGCCGCTGACGTAGGACGCGGCCGGGCTGCACAGGTACACCGCCAGTGGCCCGATCTCCCGAAGGAAGCCGATGCGACCGGCGGGCTGCTTCTCGCCCAGGCCCTCCAGGATGGTCTCGTCGTCCGTCTTCGGGAACAGGCCGGGGGCGATGCAGACGGCGCGGATGTTGTCGCGCGCATAGGTCATGGCCAGCGCCTTGGTCAGTTGGATCACTCCGCCCTTGGCGACCGAGTACATGAAGTTGTTGCGGCCGCCTCGGAAGCCCCAGCCGGAGGTGATGTTCACGATGGTGCCGCCGCCGTGCTCGAGCAGGTGCGGCACCAGCGCGCGCGAGCAGTAGAAGGCGGACGACAGGTTGGAGTCGATACCGCTATGCCAGTCCTCGTCCGTGAGTTCCGGCATGGTCTTGCCTCGACCGGAGCCGCCCAGCCCGGCGTTGTTGACCAGGATGGTGACGCGCCCCATCTCCGTGGTGGCGCGCGCGATCATGTCGTTCACCTGCTCGGAGACCGTGACGTCGCAGCCGGGCACGCCCAGGTAGCGGCGGCCCTTCGCGCGGATCTCCTCGCCCACGTCCTCGATCGGGCCGGGTCGCCGGCCCACGCCGACGATGTCCGCGCCCGCCTCCGCCAGGTGCAGCGCCATCTCCCTGCCGAGACCGGTACCGGCCCCGGTGACGATGGCGCACTGCCCGGTCAGGTCGAACTGATCCAGGATGCCCATGCTGCTCCTCCCCCCACATACCCGGCTGCGCCCGCAGCCGGCGTGCCCCCGGCATCGAGGTACGCCCGCTACAGACCCTGTAGCAGGCCCCCATCCACCGGGAAGATCTGCCCTGTGATGTACCGCGTCGCGGCTTCGCTCGCGAGGAAGACGGCCAGCGGCCCCACCTCCTGCGGCCGCCCCGCGCGCCCGAAGGCGCCGTGCCGTTCGGGCTGCCCCTCCGGCGGGACCGCGCGGTCGGCCATCCAGTCCATCCACCCGAGGGCGATGGCGTTGACCATGATGCCGTCCGGCGCCAGTTCCTGCGCGCTCGCGCGGACGAGAGCCTGTACGGCCCCATGCGCTGCGCTGTACGCAGCAGTGTTCGGTACGCCTCGCTGTCCCAGCGCGCTCGTGACGCACAGGACACGGCCGGGCGTGCCGTGGCGCCGGAACTCGTCCGCAGCGGCGCGGATGGCGAAGAAGTGCGCGCTGAAGTTGGTCTGCATCACCCGCGCGAGGTCCGTGTCCGTGGTCTTCGCGATCGACTGTTCGAGGTAGGCGTCCGGTGCGACGACCGCGATGTCCAGTCCCTGCAGGTCCTTCACGATTTGGCGCGTGGTGACCTGGACGTTCTTGCCCAGCGTCACGTCCATGATGAACTCCGGCGCGCGTCGGCCCAGCGCCTCCACCTTGCGGCGCACCGCGCGGGCGCGCATCACCGCCTCGTCCGGCGTGAGCGCGCAGAGCGCCACGTCCGCCCCCGCCTCCGCGAGGGCTACCGCGATAGCGCCGCCGGCGGGGTTGTCCGCGCCGATCACCACCGCCTTGCGGCCCGCCAGGTCGAAGGCGGTGCGGTCGGGCTCGGGAGGGGTGTCGGTCATCGGTGCCTCGTCTCGGTACGCCTCGTCCGGTGGGACTGGTGCCGGGGCGCGGTTTCCGAGGGGCCCCCTGGACTGCGGGCCTAGATCGCCCCGGTCGCCGCGGCGACCAGCACGGCGAGGCCGAGCGCGATTCTATACCAGACGAACACAGCCAACGTCCGGTTGGCGATGAAGCGCAAGAACGCGCGGATCACCAGCGCCCCCACGGCGCCGGCCGTCACCGCGCCTACCAGCAGCGGCCCCCACGCCACCACCTCGCCGCCCCCCACGGCCTCGGCCATCTTCAGCACGCCCGCCCCCACGATCACCGGCGCCGACAGGAGGAAGGAGAACCGCGCCGCCGAGGTGCGGTCGAACCCCA
>CAYTRA010000091.1:0-8631 GCA_964439675.1 uncultured Dehalococcoidaceae bacterium | reverse complement strand
GCCCTAGATGCGTGCGTCGCACCCCAGTCGCTCGAGGGCCATGAGGGCGCAGCACGCTGCGCCCCTACAGCAGAGGGGTGGACGGCAGCCGGAACTGCCGTGGGAACCCGAGCATCCGGAGAGGGGGCGGCGCGGGAGCGCCGCTTCCCTGGGATGGTCGGCTAGGCCCGGCCTCGGCCGCTGGTGCGGCGGCGCTGAGGGGCACCGCTACCGCGACGTGCGCCCTCGCGGGGAGGGGTGCTCTGGCGCTCGGTGCGCGGCTGCGCCTGGCCTCGACCGGGGCGCGGGCCCCGTCCGGAGCGGGAGCGCGTCCGAGAGCCGCCGCCGATGCCGCGCGGAGGCAACATCGGCAGGCCGCGAGGGGGCTCCCACTCGTCGAGGCGGGAGAGACGCGCGTCGTCCGGGGCCATCGGGACGATGGCGAGGTCGATGCCGGCCGCGCGCTCGATGGAGGTGACGTCCGCTTCCTGCTCCGGGAGGACGAGGGTGACCACCATGCCGGCTTCGCCGGCGCGGGCGGTGCGGCCGGAGCGGTGCAGGTAGACCTTGTGGTCCTCCGGCGGGTCGTAGTGGACCACCAGGTCCACCCCGTCCACGTGCAGGCCACGAGCGGCGACGTTCGTCGCCACCAGGACGGGGGCCTCGCCGCCCGCGAAGGCGCGCAGGGTGCGCTCACGCTTGTTCTGCGACAGGCGGCCGTGGATGGCCGCCGCCGCCAAGCCCTCGCGGTTCAGCAACTTCGCCAGGCGGTCGGCGCCGTGCGTGGTGCGCACGAAGACGATGGCGCGGTGGGCGCCGGCACAGATGCGCGCGGTCACCTCTACCCGGGTCTCGGGCTGCACGCCGATGAACCGCTGCTCTAGCGTGTCCACCGTCTCCGTCTCGGAGATCACCTCGTGGCGCACGGGGTCGTCCAGGTACTTGCGCACCAGCACGCCGACCGCGCCGTCCAGCGTAGCGGAGAAGAGCAGCGTCTGAGGGCGCCCCTCGATCTGGCCCAGGATGCGGTCCACCTGGGGCAGGAAGCCCATGTCCGCCATCTGGTCCGCTTCGTCCAGGACCACCATCTCCACGTCGGAAAGCGAGAGTTCCTCGCGCTCCAGCAGGTCGTTGAGGCGGCCCGGCGTGGCGATGGCAATCTCGACGCCCTCGCGCAGCGCGCGGATCTGGCGGTTCATGGAGACGCCGCCGTAGATGGCGGTCAGCCAGAGGCCGCGTGCGCCGGCCAGCGGCGCCAGTTCCTCCGCCACCTGGTTCGCCAGTTCGCGCGTGGGCACGAGCACGATCGCGCGAGGCCGGCGCGAGCGCGCGCGCTCCACCTGCTGCAGCAGCGGCAGGCCGAACGCCAGCGTCTTCCCGGAACCGGTCTTCGCCTTGCCGCACACGTCGCGTCCCGCGAGAGCGTCCGGGATGGTCATGACCTGCACCGGGAACGGCGCGGTAATCCCGCTCTCGCCCAACGCCAGCACGAGGTCCGGCGACACACCGAGGTCGGCAAACGACGTCGCGTCTGCAACAGGTGAAACAGGCTTGGAAATGGGGTCAGTCTCGGTGAGTACGCCTGCGCCGGAGTAGTCCGGTTCGGGCGTGGTGTCGGCGGCAGCCGGCCGCCGGCGAGTGAACAATGCCAAGGGGTCTCCGCAATCATTGGGGCCGAGAACGGCGAAGCCGGACCGCGATCACGCGATCAATGCTTCGGGACATCCACGGCCCTGCGGATGTCCTGCGACAGAGTTGGTCTCAGAGACGGACACCCGATAGACCGGCCACGCGAACGACTCGGTGGCGGGGAGCAGGGCGATCTTCCGGGCTCGCAAGAATCGACGCACGCGAGAGAAAGAGATACGCGTCTGAGGGTCGAGGCGGACACTTCCGGCTTCGACCGTGATCCCACCGTACGCACTCGAGGGGGAAAGCGCCATCGGGAGATGTCCCGGCGGCAGCGCAGGAGCAGAGGTTCGCATACGCTTCCTCCCCCATGTCCACCGATGACGCGCCACTCACACCATCCTCCGGAGACGACCTCTTCGCCGGCACGGCGGACTACTACGCGCGCTACCGGCTGGACTACCCGGAGGCGGTCTACGACGAGATCGAGCGCGCGTTTCGCCTCGACGGGACAGGCACACTGCTGGACCTGGGCACCGGTACGGGGCTGATCGCGCTGCACCTGGCCCACCGCTTCCAGCGCGTCGTGGCCCTCGATGTCAGCGAGGAGATGCTCGCGCAGGCACGGCGGCTGGCCTCGGAGCGAGGCGTCACGAACATCGAGTGGATACGCGCCGCCGCAGAGGATCTCGCATCGATCGACGGGACGCCCTCGGGCGGGCGGTACCGGGTGGCGACGCTGGGGAGCGCCTTCCACTGGATGGACCAGCCGCGCGTCCTGGACCTGCTCCACGACCGCATCGAGCCAGGTGGCGGCGTCTTCATCACCGCGCTCCCGGGCTTCATCTCCCCCGACAACGTCGAGGTGGGCGACGACCTCGCGAGGGTGATGGTGGGCGTGGTGCGCCAGTACCTCGGTGAGCGGCGTCGGGCGGGCGGCGGGTTCTTTCGGCCGCCTCCTCGACGTTGGGAGGCGTACCTGGGGGAGTCGCGGTTCACGGACGTCGAGCAGGGCACGCACCGCCTCGAGAGCGAGTTTGACCTCGATGGCGCGGTGGGTCTGCTGTTCTCCACGTCCTTCGCCAATCGACGCATCTTGGGCGACCGGGCAGAGGCGTTCGAGGCGGACCTGCGCCGCGCGCTGCTGGAACTGAACCCACAGGGCCGCTACCACCGCTCCTACGACGTGGAGTGGGTGCTGGCGCACCGACGGTAGATCGAGACGAACCGAGGACAACGATGGCTCAGGACGCGCACCACGCCCCGTACTTCGATGGCAACCGCGAGTGGTGGGACCAGGTGGTCCCTGTCCACGAGGCATCGAAGGGCTACAACCGCGAGGGCTTCCTTCGCGGTGAGAAGACGCTGTGTCCGGTGGAACTCGACGAACTGGGGCCGCTGGTGTCCGGGAAGACGCTCCTGCACCTCCAGTGCCACTTCGGCATGGACACCCTCAACTGGGCGCGCCTCGGCGCGACGGTCACGGGCCTGGACTTCTCCGAGCCCGCCATCGAGGCGGCTCGACGCCTGTCGGCGGACAGCGGCATCCCCGGACGCTTCGTGCAGACCAACGTCTACGACGCCCCGGCCGTCCTCGATGAGCAGTTCGGGGTCATCTACACCGGCATCGGCGCGCTCTGCTGGCTCCCGGACATCCGAGGGTGGGCGCAGGTAGTGTCGGCGCTCCTCGCGCCTGGCGGGACGTTCTACATCTACGAAGGCCATCCCGTCCTGTGGTCATTGGACGATGAGCGGACGGACGGCACGCTGGTGGTCGGCTATCGCTACTTCGAGGTCACCGATCCGGTGGTCTTCGAAGGCGACGAGACCTACGTGGACGGGCCGCCGCTCGAGAAGAAGAAGACCTACGAGTGGAACCACGGCCTCGGCGAGATCGTGACGGCACTCATCGAGGCGGGTCTGCAGATCGAGTTCGTCCACGAGCACCGCGAGGTGCCGTGGAAGGCGCTGCCGCAGATGGAGCAGGTAGGCGGGGACGCCTCGGACACGGGGGGCCGGTACCAATCGGACCGCATGTGGGCGCTTCCGGAGGCGCAGCGCGACCTGGTGCCGCTGATGTATTCGATCCGGGCGCGGAAGTCGGAGTAGACCGCCGCAGTACGCTGGGGAACGCGGAGCGTGGCACCGGCGAGGCGGCCCGAGCGCCCTCGCGACGTACGCTCCTGCCCCCGCAGCCCCGAAGTGTGAACGAATAGAGAGGGACGCCCGTGCCAGTCCAGGCCGTGATCTTTGACTGGGGTGGCACGCTCTCCAACTGGGCACTGGTGGAGTTCCACGAGATCTGGCGACTGGCCGCCCACCACCTGGCGCCCCACCTCGGCGAGCCGCCGGAGGAACTGGAGCGGCGGCTGGCGCAGGTGGAACTGGACGCGTGGGCGCAGATGGACCAGGACCACCAGGCGTTCACGTTCCGCGACCTGGTGAACCGCGCCTCCGCGGCGGTGGGCGCGGACGTGGCCGACGCCATCATCGACGAGGCCACCGAGCACTACCTCGGCTCCTGGCTCCCGCACATCGAGCACGACCCGGAGGCGGCGGGGCTCCTGGAGGCGCTCCGCGAGCGCGGCATCCGCACGGGACTGCTCTCCAACACACACTGGCCGGCGGACTTCCACGAACGGATGCTGGAGCGTGACGGCCTGGCGCATCTGCTGGACGCGCGCGTCTACACCAGCGACTTGCGCGTCACTAAGCCCCACCCGGACGCCTTCCGGGCCGCCCTCGATGCGGTCGAGGTCGAGGACGCCTCGCAGGCCGTGTACGTGGGGGATCGGCTGTTCGACGACATCTTCGGCGCGCAGCGCGTGGGGATGCGTGCGGTGCACCGGCCGAACCCGGACGTGCCCCCGTACGAGGTGCGCCCGGACGCCACCATCGAGCGGCTGTCGGAACTGCTCCCTCTGATCGAAGGGTGGAACGGCCGCTAGGTCGCGCGGCTAGATCACTCGTCGGGGACGGTCGGGCGAGACGCCACGGAGCCGGCGCATCCAGCGCATGTATCGCACCACCAGGAACAGGACGAGCCCGACCGTGACGAAGTTCGCGACGCGCCGCAGCCAGCGGATCCCGTCCTCGAAATTCACGAGCGTGACGGTGACCGCGATGGCGATCAGGAGCAGGACCACCACCACGTCGCGGTAGCGGCTCATGACGCCACCCGGCCCCGGGTCGCCCTCGGCGGCGGCGCGGGCGAAGGCGTGGCGCACCAGCACCACCCCCAGCGGGAGCAGGGCGACGAGCGCGGCCAGGTGGGCCAGCAGGAACGTGGACACCCAGTAGTCGGCGTCCACGACCAGCAGCGCGAGCGTGGTCAGCAGCAGCGCGATGGTGACCTTGCCGGCGTTGCGGAACACCCAGTCCGCGCGGGCCAGCGCCGGGCTGATCTGCGAGGAGGTCAGAGGCCACGCTCCCGGCACAGGTCCTGGTCGAACAGGATGTGGCCCGTGAACTCCACGCCTTGCTCGCAGATCCAGGCGACGCCCTTGCCCATCTCCCACGCCTCCTCGAAGTCCAGGTCCGGGTTCTCCCGGTCGTTGGTGGCGAAGACGTTGCCGGGGGTCTTGATGCGCCCCTGCGGTGACAGCACGTTCACGGAGATGTTGTCGCCCTGCAGTTCCATCGCGAGGCCCTGCGAGTAGCGCTCCAGGCCGGACTTCACCATCCCGTAAAAGGCCCCGCCGGCCCTCGTCTCCGGGTAGGGGCCCGGCCCCGGGAACACGCCGGCGCGAGACGAGACGTTGATGATGTGACCGCGCCCGGCCGCCTTCAGGTGCGTCAGCGCGTACTTGATGAGTAGCAGCGGCCCTCGCAGGTCGATCTGCCAGATCAGATCCAGGTGCCGCTCCTGCACCGTCTCGATGGTGCCGGGCACGAGGATGGCAGCGTTGTTCACGAGGATGTCGACGCCGCCCCACTCGTCGACGACCTTCTGGACGCCCGCCTGGATGCTCTCCGGGTCGCGCATATCCATGCGCACGGCCAGCGCCTGACCGCCGTCATCCTTGATGCGCTGGGCGACCGAGTGGATGGTGCCCGGGAGACGCGAGTCCGTTACCTCCTCGGTGCGAGCGGCGACGGCGACCTTCGCCCCCGCAGCGCCGAGGGCGCGCGCCACGTACTCGCCGATGCCCCGGCTCGCGCCCGTCACGATCGCGGTCCGTCCGTCCAGTGCCCCTGCCATCACCCGCACCTCCACTGCGCGCCATCGCTCCCCGACGGCCGGCGACAGGATAGCGCCCACGGGTGAGCCTGCCGGTGGTCAGCCGGTTGGCAGCCGATTGTGGGGGCCGAACCTACACTGCCACGACAGGCAGGAGGCGCGAGCGTTGGCACGCGGCACACGAGATCCCGGTAGCCCTCGTGGCTCCCGAGGCGCGCGCAGGGGCGGCATCGGCCAGGCCCTGACGGCGCTCGCGTATCCCGACTACCGGCGCTTCGCCGCCTCGCTGCTGCTCACCTCGATCGGCCTGCAACTGCTGCAGGTGGCGGTCTTCTGGCAGGTCTACGAGATCACCGGCAGCGCGCTGCTCCTCGGCCTGACCGGCCTGGCGAGGGCCGGGCCGCACATGGTGCTGTCGCTCATGGGCGGCGTGGTGGCGGACCGCTTCAACCGGGTTCGTCTGATCCAGGCGGGCCAGGTGGCCAACGGCGTGCTGGTGGTGGCGCTGGGTGCGCTCACCCTCGCGGACGCGGTGGAGGTCTGGCACCTCTACGCCGTGACCATCCTCAACAGCGCATTCAGCGCCGTGAGCGGTCCGGCCCGCACCGCGCTCATCCCCAGCCTGGTGCCTCGCTCGAACCTCGTGAACGCGGTAGCCCTCAACGCCACGATCGGCCAGACCTCGCAGATCGTGGGGCCGGCGCTCGGCGGCCTCGCGATCGGCGTGGTGGGGCTCGGCGCCACGTACGCCCTCAACGGAGCGGCCTACCTGTTGGCGATGGTGGTCATCTGGGGCATCCGCACGCCGGCCACGCCTGCCGCGACGCAGGCGAACCCGTGGACCGCCTTCCTGGAGGGCCTGACCTTCGTCCGAGGGCGCCGCGTGATCCTCTCCCTGCTGCTGCTCGACCTCGGCGCCACGGTGCTGGGCTCGTACCGCGCGCTGCTGCCGATCTTCGCGGAGGCCCTCGACGTGGGCGAGATCGGGTACGGGCTGCTCGGGGGCGCGCCCGGCGTCGGCAGCGTGCTGGGCGCGACGCTGATGCTGTCGCTGGGCGACATGCGCTACAAGGGCCTCTACACCGCCGGTGGCGTGCTTGGGTACTGCGTCGCGTTGATCGTGCTCGCGCTCGCGCCGTGGTTCTGGCTCGCCCTCGTCGGCGGCGCGCTCCTCGGCGCCACGAACTCGATCCAGATGATCCCGCGCAACACGACGATCCTCGCCGTCTCCCCGGACGCCCTCCGAGGTCGCGTGGAGGCCTTCCGCAGCATGCTCGCGGGCGGCGGCCCGCCGCTGGGGTACACGCTCAGCGGGGCGGTCGCGGCAGCCATCGGCGCCCCGGCAGCCCTCGTGGTGGGCGGGCTCGCGTGCATGGTGCTCGTGGGGCTGGTGGTGGCGTGGGACCCGGAGTTGCGGGATCCCGCCCTCGGATCGATCGACGCGGATGAGGCCGGGGACACCGAGGCGCAGCCCGCGGCCGGCGGCTAGCCAGCCCGGGCAGCCGTCGCGAACAGCGGGAGGCTGGAGGTCTCGTGCTCCAGCAACCAGCGCTTGCGGTCCAGCCCGCCGCCGTAGCCAGTGAGCGTGCCGTTCGCCCCCACCACGCGATGGCACGGGACCACGATCGCGAGTGGGTTCTGCCCGTTCGCCGCCCCGACAGCCCTCGACGCTGACGGTTGTCCGAGGCGCTGCGCTACCCAGCCGTACGAGCGCGTCTCCCCCGGCGGGATCTCGGTGAGGATGCCCCAAACCCGCCGCTGGAACTCGCTCCCATACGGGACGAGTGGCAGGTCGAACGCTACCCGCTCGCCTGCGAAGTACTCACCCAACTGTCGCGCCGCCTCGGATGCGCGTTCGGCGTCGCGGCGGGCGGGCAGCCCGGTGTCCCGCTCGAGGCGGGCGACGGACCAGGCAACGTCGCGCACCATGCGCCCCTCGACGCTGCGCTCCGCCTCGGGGAGGAAGCCGACGTGGTGCAGCCCGCGAGACGAGCCGCCGAGGAAGATCGGTCCCACGGGCGACTCGATGATGTCGTAGTAGGCGTCAGAGGCCATGTGCCGGCCCCCCTTTGAGGAGCGCTAGCCTGCTATTCCTCGCCGAGGTCGCCCCAGTCGCGGAGGATGCGCGCCTGCTCAGCCTGCATCCGTGCGGGCGAGTAGTCCGGCCAGTTCTCGAGCCAGTTCGGCAGGGTCAGGTTGTGGCGGTAGTGGGGAAGTCCGCAGCCGCCATGGTGCGGGCCGCACTCGTGGTTCGGCTCCAGGTGCTCGAAGAGCCGTACGCGCTGTTCCTCGTTCACGAGTCCCTCTTCCCGCTCCACCGGCCGCGCTTCATCGCGCATGGTATCTCGCGAGGGGGCTCGGGATGAGGGGGCCACGGCACGACTCACGGGACCCGCTACGAGACCTCGAGTTCGCTCGGGAGACGGAACTCCACCGTCTCCTCCGCCACGACCACTGGCTCCACCGTCGTCACGCCTCTGGCCTTCAGGTCATCGATGATCGGTTGGAGCAGCTCGTCCGGCACGGATGCGCCAGCGGTGAGGCCCACGACGTCGACGCCCTCGTACCAGGCGGGATCGACATCCTGGATGCCATCGACCCGGTAAGCCGGCACGCCCATGGACCTCGCAACCTCGCGCAGCCGCACGGAGTTCGAGGAGTTGGCGGATCCCACGACGATCACGACGCCCGCCCGCTGCGCGATGTTCTTCACCGCGGCCTGGCGGTTCGTGGTCGCGTAGCAGATGTCGTTGCGGATCTCCGCCTGCGGGAAGCGCTCCCGGATGGCATCGATGGTCTCGCGCGTGTCGTCCACGGAGAGGGTGGTCTGGGTGACGACGAAC
>CAYTRA010000090.1:0-8720 GCA_964439675.1 uncultured Dehalococcoidaceae bacterium | reverse complement strand
GAACGGGTAGCCTCGCAGCGTCGCCTCGAAGACGAGGTCGCGCTTGTAGCGCTCGACGTCCGCGCGCCAGTCTTCGCCGTGTGCGCGCGTCACGAGGCAGGCACGGGCTGTGGGCCAAAGGGGCCAACGGCGGCGCCGGTGAGGACGCCGCACGCCCACTCGTAGCCGTCCGGGTCGCGCACCAGGACCTCACGCCAGCCGTGGCCCTTCGCCTCGGGCGGCGCGACCACGGTCGCCCCGGTCTCGGTGGCGCGCTCGTAGACGGCGTCCGGGTCCAGGCCGAGCAGCCGGATCTGCGCCCCCACACCCCGAGGCGCGCCCTCCGCGAGGTCGCGCGTGACCCACGGGTGCGAGTCGTGTGTGTGGTCGGCGTGCAGCATGACCTCGGCCCCGGCCACGCGGACGGCGGCGAAGTCGATGTCCCGGTAGTGGACCTCCGCCTGCAGGATGTCGCGATAGAACGCGACGGAGCGTTCCGTGTCCTCCACCAGCAGGTTCAGGGACAGGGCGGGGAGGAGTGCGCCGTAACGGAACCCCGGCATCCACGGCATGGTGCCTTCTGGTCGCTTCTTCATCCCCATGACTCCCCCTCGCTCGTCGTCTGGGCCTAGCCAGTTGTCGTTGCGTCTCGTCGGACGCCAATCGCTGCCGCGTACTCGCGGTCGCGCCGGGCGACCTGTTCGAGGAGCCCTCGGGCCGTGCGCGCTTCACCGTCGGGGAGGGCGAACTCCCGGTCCAGGTCATGCTCCGTCAGCCGCTTCAGGAGCGCGAGCGTAGGCCGCCGGCACTGCTCCAGCCACGCGACGAGGTGGCCGAGCGTGTTCGTCACACCCGGCCTCTGGAGCGGACGGAAGGCGTCCGGCGTGTGGCCAGCGCTGACTTTCGACACCGCTCGACGCGCCCAGTCCTCCTCCAGGCCGACGCGCCACAGCGTCTCCCGGATCGAGCGCCCGTCCACCTCGGCGGCGAACTCGTCCTCCGTGAGGCCCTCGAGGGCCTCGAGCAGGCTCGCGCGTGCGGACTCCAGGTCTGCGGTCAACGCTTCGATGTCGCCCATCGTTCCCCCGCCTCGTCCCTGGCGTCGTGCCCCGCATACGATACGGCGCATGGGCGATACATCTGAGCCTCCGCCAGCATCGAGGCCCCTCGAAGGGCGGGTCGCCCTCGTCACCGGCGCCGCGGGGCGAGGCATTGGTCGCGCCACGGCGCTCGCGCTGGCGCGTGACGGCGCGGACGTGCTGCTGAACACGCATCGCTCGCACGAGGCCGCCCAGGCGGTGGCGGACCAGGTCCGCTCGCTCGGCCGCCGTGCTGCCGTCCTGGTCGGGGACGCCTCGGACGCCTCGGTCGTGGAGGCGATGGTGGAGCGGGCGCGCGCGGACCTCGGCGAGCCCGGCATCGTCGTCGCCTCCACGGGCGGACGGTGGATCCCGCGTCCGATCGAGGACATCCCGCCCGACGGGTGGCGCGAGGCGATGGCGGAGGAGGTGGACGGCCTCTATCTCCTCGCCCGCGCGACGCTGCCCGGGATGCGGGCGGCCGGCTGGGGTCGCATCGTCACCGTCGGCGGCTTCGATGCCGACCGGTGGACCGTCCCCCCCGAAGTCGGGCCCATCGACTACGCGCTGGGGAAGGCATCCCGGCACTGGCTGGTGCGCACCCTCGCGCGGCACGAGGCGCGGCACGGGGTCACGGTGAACGCCGTGGCGCCGGGGCCGGTCACGCGCATCGCGCCGGAGGCGGTGGTGGGCGCCGTGCTCGGGCGGGCGCGCCTCGACGAGTACCGCCGGCCGACGCAGGTGGACGTGGCGAACGCGATCGCCTGGCTCTGTGCCTCCCCCGCCGTCAACGGCGCGGTGTTGGACATGCCCGGGCCCGAGCCGGGCGCGGTCTCCGTCGAGTAGCACTCGGCCCCGCAGGCCCTCGCGGTCCTCGGCCAGTCCTCGATGGGTCAGCGCATGACGATGACCACCCCGGTGCCGGCGGGAATCGTGGCGCCGGGGAACTGGGCCACGAAGCGCGTGTTCACGAACGTCGGCGCTCCAATGACATAACCGATGAGTTCGCCGTCCGCCGAGATGAACACCGACTGCGCGCCGCCCTGCGCCGCGCCTGCCGCGAGTTGCTCGATGCTCCCGCCGTTCCACACGTTCAGCCCGATGCCGCGAGGCGGGAACGATCCCTGGAACGTCCCGGTGCCGGTGCCGACGGGCGGCGTGCCGGTCGGTTCAGGCGTGGGCGTGGGCGTCGAGGGCGGGTCGATGGTGCCCTGGTCCTCGTGGGAGCCGAGCACCAGCGTCCAGAACCACACGCCGCTGTCGGAGAGCGTGCGGGCGATGCCGGCGGCGACGACGTCACCCGCCAGGTTGTTGGCCCGGTGTCCGGGTGAGTTCATCCAGCCGTCCATCACGGCCCGACCGTCCGGATAGCCGAGCGCGATGTTCTCCCTGATGTAAGCGTTGGTGGGATACCCGAACGAGTGCACCCGCGGCCCCAGGCCTCTACCTCGCGAGTCCACGTGGTCCAGGAAGCCTCGGTCCGCCAGGTCGTCCGACATCCACTCCGCCGCCTCGGTGAGGATGGGCGAGAGGGAGAGGGTGCTGAGGCCGGCATCCTCGCGCGCCTCGTTCAGCAGACGGATGGCGGTGAGTTCCTGGCCGTCCAGGTCGTCCACGTCTGCGTGCGCAGCGGGCGGCGAGATGAGCGTTACCGCGAGCAGGGCCACAGCCGTCGCCAGGGCGGCGCCAAGCCGCGCACCGAGTTGCCTCGGCAGTCCTCTCCGCATGGGGTTCGTCCTGTCATTCCTGGACGAGCCGCTTCAGTAAGGCCTTCAGGCGCGGGGCCAGTGCAAGTTCTGCACGTAGCGAAGCGATCTCGCGCTCGTTGATGATCAACGGACGTTGTTCGATACGTCCAAGAGCATCGTAAGCCGCGAACCGTATCGCATACTGGCCTTTCTTTTCCCGAATTCATAGCGAAGCAGTTGCAACGATGGCTGATGCAGGCCTCCCTCGATGTCGGCTTCCTCCACCACCATGCCCCGCCCCCAGGGCATCGAGAACGGGCGCGGGATTCGACGTTCGGGCATGCGGAACCTCCCCCTGCCTCGATGCGCGCCGCAGCGCCCACAGTGCGCACGGCGATGCGAGGCGGCGGGGATGATACGACGCTGGAGGAGGGCCAGAGGTCGCGGGAGTGGCGAGCCCTCGTACGGTCGAGGGCTTACTTGTTGGCGTTCGCCACCTTCTCGCAGGCGTGCGCCAGCCGCCGGGCCGCCTCGCGGAGTTCGTCCTCGTTCACCCAGGAGAAGGCCAGACGCATGTGGTCGCCGGTGTCCTTGCGGTCGGGGAAGAAGACCATGCCCGCGGGGGCGATCAGCCCCTCCTCGATGGCGGTCTGCTGCACCTCCGCGCCGTCGAGGCCCTCGGCCAGGTCGACCCAGAGAAAGAAGCCGCCACCGGGCTTGCGGAAGGTGAGGTAGGGCTCGCAGTACTCGCGGAGGGCGGATCCCAGCGTGTCGACCTTGCGTGCGTAGATCTTGCGCACCTTGGCGATGTGGCGGTCCAGCCCGCCGTCGCGCGCGAACTCGAAGAGCATGCGGTGCAGCAGGGGCGAGTTGCCCATCTCGAACCGCACGCGTACCACCCGCTCCAGGACGTCCGGGGTGGCGTGGATCCAGCCCACGCGCAGGCCGGTGGCGACGATCTTGGAGAACGTGCCCACAGTGATCACGCCCTGGCACTCGGACATGGAGGACAGCGGCTGCGGCCGGGTGGCCTCCTCGAACCAGAGGTCGCCGTACGCGTCGTCGTCCACGACGAAGATGCCGTGCGTCGCCGCGATGCGGAGCAGGCGCCGGCGGCGCTCGTCCGACAGGGTCACGCCCATGGGGTTGTGGAACGAGGCGATGGTGTAGATGAGTTTGACCTGCTTGCCCTCCGCCTTCACGCGCTCGATAAGGGGTTCCAGGTCATCCACCAGCATGCCGTCGTCGTCCATGCCGATGGTGACGATCTCCGCCTGGTGCCCTCGGAAGGTGCGGACGGAGCCGGAGAAGGTGGGGGCCTCGGTGATGATCACGTCCCCCGGGGAGACCAGCGCGGCGGCCACCTGGTCGATGGCGCCGGCGCTGCCGTTGGTGAGCAGGAAGTGGTCCTTCGTGACGGGGAACCCTCGGTCACGCGTGTAGCGCTCAGCCAGCAGTTGGCGCAGCGGGTCGTAGCCCAGCGCGCCGCCATAGCGCAGCGGGGCATCGTCCTCCGTGGCCAGCGCGCGCTGCATGGCCTCCAGCAGTTCCTGTCGAGGCAGGGAGTGCGGGTCGGGGATGCCGCCGCCGAGGGTGATGGGCGGCACCACGGAGCGCACGTCAGAGGGGAGGCCCCAGTCCGTCGGCGTGCCCGCTGTGACGAACTTCACGCTGTCGCTCTGGAGTTCGTCCAGGTCGAACTGGCCCCACAGGTCGGTCAGTTCCTGGGCAAGGCTGCGAGAGTCAGTGGCCACGCATTCCGTCCTTCGCCGGTCCCCTGATCGGCGCGCCGTCCTCGGCTACGCCGAACACCGCCTGTAATCGCTGAAGATATGTCCAGTAGAGGTCGGCATCAAGAACAGTCGAGGGCTGCTCCCGACGGTTTCGGTCACCCTGTCCGCGACGCCACGTCCTCCAGCGCCTGCCCCAGCCGCCGCACCGCCTCCCGCAGGTCCTCCGCGGGCAGGGCGGAGTACACGAGGCGTACCCGGTCTTCGCCGCCGCCGGAGGCGTAGTAGCCCGTGCCCGGCGTCACGGCCACGCCGTGCTCCGCCGCCGCCTTCGCCACCTCGCGAGCGTCGAGGCCGGGGCGCAGTGTGAGCCAGTGGAAGAAGCCGCCAGCGGGGAGGGTGAAGGTGACATAGGGCTCGCAGAACTCGCGGAGCGCGGCCGCGCTGGCGTCTCGACGCTCGCGGTAGACCTCGCGCAGGTTGGCGACGTGCGGCTCGTACGCCTCGGACGTGACGAACTGGTGCACCAGGCGGTGGAGGAACGGCGAGGAGCCGTTGTCGAAGCGCATGAAGACGAGTCGGCGCACGATCTCCGGCTGGGCCGTGATCCACGCCACCCGCAGGCCAGTCGCCACGGTCTTGGAGAACGTGCCGCACCGCATCACCCCTCGCCCGCCCGCCAGCGCGAACAGCGAGGGCGGTGGAGGACCCTCGAGGTCGATGCCGGTGTAGGCGTCGTCCTCCACGATGAGCACGCCGTGCTCGCGCGCGATGCGGACGATCGCCTCGCGACGTTCGAGGGGAAGCGACGCGCCGCTGGGGTTGTCGTAGTTGGACTGGACGTACAGCAACTTCGCCTGCCGCCCGGTCATGCGGCGCGTGTCCAGCACGCGCGCCAGCGCCGAGGGGATGAGCCCGTCCTGGTCCTGAGGCGCCTCGATGATGGTCGCTCCGCGCGCACGGAAGGTGCGGATGGCGCCGGGGTAGGTCGGAGCGCCCACGACCGCCACGTCGCCCTCGCCGACGAACGTGGCCGCGATGTTGTCCAGCCCGTGCGCGCTGCCCGAGGTGAGCGTGACGTGCGCCGAGGTGACCTCGAACGTCGCTTCGCGCGCCTCGCGGGCGGCGATCCAGGCGCGGAGCGGCTCGTAGCCCTGCTGGCCCCCGTAGGTGAGGGCGGCGGCGGCATCCTCCGCGATGGCGCGGCGGGCGGCCTCCAGCAGTGCGTCCGCAGGCAGGCTGGCGCGGTCCGGGACCCCGGCGTTGAGGTCGTACGGCAGCGGCGAAAGCGACGTGGGCGCCGCGAGGCGGCCGACGGCGGGCGCCAGGAGCGCCTCGATCTGGGTCTCGGAGAAGGCGGGCTCGTCGCCCGTGGGATCGGCTGGGGCCATAGAAGCGCCAGCGTACGAGGGGTACGCGGCGCGAACAATGGCTACGCGGGCACGGTCGACCTCGGTGCCTGCGGAGGGACACATACAGACTGATCGCTTGGAAACGGTTGCCTTCCATGCGTACGATGCCGCCCATCGCGCTGCCCCGTTCCGTTATGGGAGAGGTGGGCGCGACTCCGGGGAACTGTGGAGGAGGGCGCATCTATGGCTTCGGGACCGCTACAGGGGATCAAGGTCCTCGAGTTCACTCAGATCATCGCCGGCCCGTTCGGCTGCCAGCACCTGGCGGACATGGGCGCGGAAGTGATCAAGGTGGAGCCCCCGGAAGGCGAGCCATGGCGTCTCTTCAGCCAGTTCATGCCAGGCGAGTCCAAGACGTTCCAGTCGCTCAACCGAGGCAAGAAGTCACTGGTCCTGAAACTGCAGGATCCGAAGGCGCAGGAGATCGTCCACAAACTCGTCCCGCAGATGGACGTGGTGGTGATCAACTACCGCCCGGACGTGCCGGCCAAGCTCGGCATTGACTACGAGACGCTGAAGGGCCTGAAGTCCGACCTCATCTACGTGGACAACACCGCCTGGGGCCGCGAGGGCCCGTGGGCGCACCGCCCCGGCTACGACATCATCGCGCAGGCCGTGTCCGGCCTGATGGCCGCCGAGGGCAAGGTGGAGCCTAGCGGCGCGCCCGGCGTCATCACCTCGACCGCCATCGCGGACTACACGACGGGTGTGGCCATCGCCTGGGGCGTGTGCGCCGCGCTCTTCCACCGCGAGCGCACCGGTGAGGGCCAACTCATCGAGACGAACCTGCTGCGCACGGCCATCGCGGTTCAGGGGACGCAGGCCATGGAACTGCCGGCGGCGGATGGCATGAAGCAGATGAAGATGGCCAAGGTCCAGGAACTGCGCTCCCAGGGCGCGCCGTATCCGGCGCTGCTGGAGGGCTACAACCTCGGAAACCTCGCACGCGTGGCCAACATCGCGTACCGCACCTATCGGACGAAGGACGGCGCCATCGCCATCGGCGCGCTCTCGCCCACGCTGTGGGCCAAGGTGCGGGCGGCCATCCCCACCGACTTCCTGGGCATGCAGGACCCCGAGTTCGACCTGATGAACCCCGCCTACATCGCGAAGGCGAAGGAGGCCGTGGAGAAGGTCGAACAGCAGTTCACGGAGAAGACCACCGCCGAGTGGCTGGAGATCATGGAGGCGCACGGCGTGCCCTCTGGCCCGGTGAACTTCATCGAGGATGCCGTGGCGGACCCACAGACCGTGGAGAACCACATCATGGTCGAACTGGACCACCCGCTCAGCGGCCCGCAGCGGCAGGTGGGGCCGCTGATCAACATGTCTGCCAGCCCCCTCGCGCCGCAGGGGCCCTCGCCCGTCCTGGGCGCGGACACCGAGGCCATTGTGGCGTCCGCGGGCTACAGCGCGGACGAGATCGCCTCGATGCGGGAGGCGGGCGTGATCGCCTGACCCTCGCCCCGTTCAGGGGAGGCGCATCCGGTTGCCCTCTGTGTCCCCGCCCAAAGGCGGGGCCACATGACGCATGTGGACATGTTGCGTACTATCCCGCCGCACAAACCTGACGCACACGGAAGGGCACGCCGGCATGGCATCAGGACCGCTCGATGGCATTCGCATTCTCGAGTTCACGCAGATCATTGCGGGGCCACTCGGCTGTCAGTTGCTTTCGGACCTCGGCGCGGAGGTCATCAAGATCGAACCCCCGGAGGGCGAGCCGTGGCGCCTGAACCAGCAGTTCATCCCGAAGGAGTCGAAGGTCTTCATCGGCCTGAACCGCGGTAAGAAGTCCCTGGCCATCGACATGGCGCAGCCGAAGGCCCAGGAGGCGATCCACCGGCTGGTCAAGGACATGGACGTCGTGGTCATCAACTACCGGCCGGACGTCGCCGCGCGCCTGGGCATCGACTACGACACGCTCTGTGGCATCAAGCCGGACCTGATCTACATGGACAACACGGCCTTCGGCCGCGAAGGCGAGTGGGCGAACCGTCCTGGCTATGACATCGCCGTGCAGGTGGCCTCCGGCTTGATCTCCGCGGTGGGCAAGGTGGACGAGCGAGGCGTCCCGCTGGTGGGGCCGGCCCACGCCGACACCACCACGGCCTACGCCATCTGCGCCGGGGTGCTCGCAGCCCTCTTCCACCGCCAGCGCACCGGCGAGGGTCAGAAGGTGGAGACGTCGCTCCTCATCAACGCGCTCACTATCCAGATGACGGCATTCGCGGACATCCCGGCGGCGGACGCGGAGATGCGGGCTGGCTTCCAGGCCGCGCTCCAGATGGCCCGCGAGTCGGGGATGCCGTACGCGCAGTTCCTGGAGGAGCGCCAGGCCCTGTTGCGCCGCCAGGCGGGCGGAAACGTCTACTACCGCTGCTTCCTGACCAAGGACGGGGCACTGGCCATGGGCGCGCTCTCGGCCGGCCTGCGCGCCAAGGTGCGCGCCACGCTGGGCTTCGAGCACAACCGCGACGAGCCGACGTACAACGCGCTGGACCCGGACCAGATCAAGGTGGACGACGCTGTGAAGGCGCACGTGGAGGCGCTCTTCATGACCAAGACCACCGCCGAGTGGGAGGACATCCTCACCAAGGGCGGTGTCCCGGTGGCGCCGATCACGTTCATCCAGGCGCTCGTGGACCATCCGCAGGTGCTGGCCAACGGCTACACGGTGGAACTTGAACACGAACTGGCTGGCCCCGTGCGCATGCAGGCGCCGCCGTGGAAGATGAGCAAGACGCCGCCGAAGGCTCAGGGCTCCTCGCCCGTCCTGGGGCGGCACAGTGACGAAGTGCTGGCCTCCGTCGGATACTCCGAGGACGACAT
>CAYTRA010000089.1:0-8732 GCA_964439675.1 uncultured Dehalococcoidaceae bacterium | reverse complement strand
CCGGGAACTCCGTCTTCTCCGCGCACGAGACGTGGAACCTCATGCAGGGCCCGTTCTTCCTCATCCACCAGGCGAAGCCCGGCGATGACATCTACTTGGAGATGGCGGACGGCGAGCGACGCCACTACCAGGTCGCCCGCATCACCCGCTACCCCGTGGGCGAGATGCCCATGCGCGAGGTCCTGTGGCCCAGCGATCGCCCAGAGTGGGAAGACTGGATCACCCTGTACACGTGCGGCGGCGAGATCGTGTACGACTCGACGGGCTACGGGGACTACCTGGCGCGTGACGTGCTGGTCGCCAAGTGGGTCGGCTCCGAGTACCCAGACACCGTCCAGAACCCAGACGGTGACCAGGAACAGCCGGAGACCCAGCCCGCCGCTGCCGGCGTGGAACTGGACCCAGAGCAGGCGACGCCCTCCCAGCCGTAAGCCCGCACGCCCATCCTCCCGCACCCGCAACTTGCGAGGCGCGCGCAACGCGCGTCGAGACGCCTCCGCGTCCTCGTTAGCCCTCGACGCGTACGGTCGTGCTCCCGGGAGGGAGGGCGACCATGGCCGAGTATGAACCGAAGTACGCCGCCGACCCGGACGGACTGCGCGAGGGCCTACCGGTCTACGCGCGAGGCGGCGCGCACCTCGGCGAGGTGAAGACGCTCGCTGACGGCTGCTTCAAGGTGGACCGCGAACTGCAGCCGGACCTCTGGCTGGCCAACGGCGCCGTGGCAGACGTGCGGGACGGCCGCGTGATCCTGGTCCCGCTCACCGAGGAACTCGACGAGTTCACCGTCGTCCCGCCGTAGCACTCGACGATGCCTCGATGGCGGTTCGGCGGAGGAGGCGCTAGCGCCGGCCCTGCTCGCGGTCGCGGATCGCGGACAGGAGGGCGGCCTTCGTCATGCGGCTGCGGCCGTTGATCCCCAGTGCCGCCGCGCGCTGATAGAGGGCGTCCCGCGTCGCCTCCTGGCCCTCGCTCGCCTTGCTCGCGCGACGTGCCGCCGGGCTCCCCGTGGAGGTCAGTTTGCTCTGCGAGGTGCTGGAGGATTTCGCGGACTTCCTGTGCGTGGCGGACGACCCCGCGCTGGAGGTCTGTGCGGGGCCTCGCCGCCCTGCGGTCGCGGAGCCACGCTGGCCTCCGCCCTGCGATTGCTGACGTTCGCGCGGCATGGTTCCTCCGACCGTTACGAGGAGGAGTCTCGGCCCTCGAGTGGCTGCCTCCGGTAACGATCCCGCAGAGGAGTCTCGCGATTTCCTCAAGACCCTCGCGAGACGGCGCCAGCCGCCACCAGCGCGTCCACCTCGTCCGAGGCGTACCCGCACTCCAGCAGCACTTCCTCGCTGTGCGCACCGAGCGAGGGCGCCGGCAGCCGTGCCGCGGTGGGCGTGACGGACATGCGGGCGATCGGGCCCACCACGTGCTGCGGGCCGGTCACGGGGTGCGTGAGCGGCGACATCATCGCCATCGCCTGCACCTGCTCGTCGTCCGACATCTCCTCCGCGAAGTTCACGGTGGAGCATGGCACGCCGGCCTGCACGAAGAGCGTCTCCCACTCCACGGCCGTGCGCGCCATCAGACGCTCCTGGATCTGAACCTTCCACGCCTCCACGCGCGCATCGGAGTCGGGCGCCGCCGCGTCGAACTCCGGGTCGTCGGTGGCGTCGTCCATGTCCAGGATGCGGCGGATGGCGTCGCGGGTACGCTGCGTCACCGCCCCCAGCACCAGTGCGCCCTCCTTGGTGTCGTAGCCGGTGTAGTAGAGCCGGTGCGAGGTCAACCGCGAGCGCCCTTCGCGCAGCGCCAGCAGGTCGCGGTACGAGGCGCCGGCGGCGCGGTGCTCCTGGATGCGCTGCACCAGCGGGTCGCGCAAGGTGGCGTCGTGCACGGGCTCGCGCATGACGCGGTTGGACATCAGGTCCAGGCTCGTCTGGAGCAGCGACAGGTGGATCTCCTGGCCTCGGCCGGTGCGCTCGCGTTCGAAGAGGGCGGCGCAGATCGCCATCGCCGCCGCGATGCCGGAGGCGCGGTCGATGAATGGCGTGGCCTGCAGCCACTCGGGCGCGCCGCGTTCGTCCACTTTGCCTTCGGCGGCCATCATGCCGGAGTAGGCCTGCGCCACGATGTCCGAGCCCGCCCGCCGCGCCAGCGGCCCGCGGTCGCCGAAGCCCGTGACGTTCGCGCAGATCACGTCCGGCCGGATCGCGCACAACGAGGCGTAGTCGATGCCCAGGCGTTCCGCCACGCCGAACCGGTAATTGCTCACCACCACGTCGAAGTGCGGGATCAGCCGCCGCAGGATCTCGGGCGCCTCGCGATGTGCGAGGTCCAGCGTCAGGCTGCGCTTCCCGCGGTTCAGCGACTGGAAGTACTTGCCCTCGTTGGGCAGCACGGCGCCGCTGTTGCGGCGGTCCTCGCCCTCCAGCGGCTCCACCTTGACCACCTCCGCACCCAGGTCAGAGAGGTGGATGCCCGCCACCGGCCCCGCGATGATCTGCGAGAACTCGATCACCCGGATGCCGCGCAGCGGCCCCGTCACCTCCGGCACTGCCTCAGCCATCGCTCGCTCCCCTGTTGCCCCTCGAACGCCTGTCCGCTCGGGCGCGCTCACTCTAGGGTTTCGCCGTGCCCTCCGGCGCCATGCTCCCAGCCAGAAAGGGGCGGAGGGTGGCCAGGACCGCCTCGGGCTGATCGTGGTGCACCCAGTGGCCCGCGCCGTCGATGCGCACGGTGCGGGCGTTCCGGAAGAACTGCCCCGCGTCAGGCCGCTGGCTCGCCTGGCCATCGCTTGCGAACACGAGGAGTACCGGACATTCGATGGCGGCCCAGAAGCGCGGCAACTCCTCCTTGCGCACTTCCATGGACGTGCGGCCGTTCACCCACAGGTCGTACTTCCAGACGTAGCCGCCCTCCACGGGCTTCGACGCATACTTTGCGAGGTGCGGGACGAAGTCCGAGGGCAGCCGTGGGTTGGCCGCCTGCACGCGTTCCGCGGCCGCCGCCAGGTCCGGGTACACATGGGGCACTTGCTCCTCGAACTTGCGGAGGCGGTCGCCCCAGGCCCGCACCCACTCCGGGCCCATCTCCTCCCGGGGGTTGAGCGAGTGTGTGCCCTCCAGAACCGCGAGCGAGGTGAAGTGCTCCGGGTACGTCCCCGCAGCCACGAGGCACACCGACCCGCCGTAGGAGTGCGCGACCACGCGCGCCGGCGCGCCCACCTCCTCGATGACGCGCACGACGTCCAGCGCGTTGTCCGGGAGCCCGTAGTTGCCGCCCGGCGACCAGTCCGAGTCGCCGTGCCCTCGGAGGTCGAGGGCCACCACGTGGTAGTCGTCTCGGAACGCCTCGGCGATGCGGTCCCAGGAGCGGGCGTGGTCGCGCCCGCCGTGCACCAGCACCAGCGGCGGCGCGTCCTGGTTGCCCCAGTCCCAGTAGGAGATCTTGAGCCGCTGAGAGCGGACGAACCGCTGCACCGGCTCCGCGGCGCCACCCTTGACCGTCACCATCGCCTCCCCTCGGCACGCTCGCCGCAGCGGGGCGGACGATACTACGAGGCCGCTCGAGGTGTGGGATGACGCGGGCGCACGAGCGACCGCTACCGATGCTCGTGGATGGCGACGGCCAACTCCTCCTTGTTCATCTTGCTCCGGCCCGGAATCTCCAACTTCTTGGCCTCTTCGTACAGGTCATCCTTGGAGCGTTCCTCGCCAACCACGCGGCCGCCGCCGGTCTTGGCCGGCTTGTCGCTATAGGAGCGCCTGGCGGTGGTGGGGCCCCGCGCAGCCTGCTCGTCGGAGGGGCCCTTGCGGTCCTTCTTCACCCAGCGGTCGCCCTGCTTCTTGTAGGAGTGCTTCAGCGCCGCGTATGCCACGCGGTGCGCGCGCTCCTCGTCGCCCTCGTACGACTCCAGTGCCGACTCGTGGGTTTCGATGAAGATCTCCTGCGCGTGGTCGTCGGAGCGCTTCAGGGTGCTGGGCAGCTCGCTCTTCTTCTTCGGCATGTTCGTTCCTCCTTCGTCCTCTCCCGCTACCCCTTGCGTCGCACCGCCTCGTCCTCCGTCATGCCGGGTTCGTCGACCGGCGAGTCGGACACCACGAGGTACGGGGCGAACCAGTCCCGAGCGATCGATGCTGCTTCCGCGAGCATCTCGGGGTCGCCCTCGATCGACCTGGGAATGGTCTCCAGGCGGCTGAGCGTGGTCAGACGCGAGAGCGCGTGTACGCTCGCCGTCTCGCCGTCCACCTCGAGCGGCTCGTCCTTCGAGGCGATCAGCAACGTGGGCGCGGTCACGCCGTCCAGCAGGTCGCCCGCGTGGTCCGGCCGGCCGCCAGCAGTCACCACCGCGCTCACGTCCTCTGGCCGCTGCCCAGCGGCAGCGAGGGCGGATGCGGCGCCCTTCCCCACCCCGAACAGCCCGAAGGGCCGGCCGGAGGTGCGGTCGTCCTGGCCCAGCCAGTCGATGACGCCAAGCCAGCGGGCCGCGAGCGCGGCGTCATCCTCGGGCGCGCGGTCCTCGCCGCCGTCCACCCGCTCTTCCGGGGACAGCAGGTCCACCTGGAGCGTCCCCAGGCCCACGTCGCCGAACCACTCCGCGATGCGGTCGCCTTGCCCGCCGGGTGACGCCTCGGTCTCCCGAGCGAAGACCACGAGGCCGGACCGACGTCGAGGCAGCGCGAGCTCGCCCTCCAGCACCGTGGCGCCGGACTCGATCTCGACCGCCTCGATCGTGAACTCGATGTTGTGTCTGCCGTCTGGCATCAGTACCCCTCCTTGTCGAGCGGATCGCCCGCAGCATCCGGACCGGTGACGGGCAGCAGGACGGCCTGCGCATCCGTCTCTTGGAGCGGCAAGCCCTCGCGGCGACAGAAGCGTTCCAGGCTGTCGAAGTCCGCGTAGTAGCCCTCCTGTGGCCGGCGCTCGTCCGCGAAGAACTGCTCGACGCGGCCGTTCGCGAGGTTCACCAACTTGCGATCCGAGTCCACCTGCGGCGCGAAGTAGACCTGCACACCGGCCTCCTGCAGCCGTCGAGGGCTGCTCACGTCCGCTTCGACGCGTCCCTGCAGATTGCCCTCCGCCCACTCGAAGTCCTTCATGCGAACCTCCCTGCCCGCAGTGGCTCGGCCGCACTGGCTGGTAGAACCGACGCTAGGCGGGAGGGCGCAACAGCCTCCTACCGCGCGGGCCGCATCCCGCTTGCGACAACCTTGCAAAGCCCCACGATGGCTCGCGCGCGTGTCGCGCTATTGCGAGGTGGCACGCCCGCGCTCTGACGCGACCTGCGCGAGCCGCATCTGACGCTCGGCGGGTGACATCGAAGCCACAACGGCCCCGGGTCGAGGCCAACGCCGCCATCGAGCAACGCCTCGCCACCCTCGAGGGCGGGGCGGCGCGCGCCTTCGTGCCTCCGAAGCCCTCGCTACCGGCGATGGCGGACGCGGCGCAGGGGTGCCGGGGCTGCGACCTCTGGCGCAACGCGACGCAGGCCGTGTTCGGCGAGGGCCCTCGCACCGCGTCGCTCATGTTCGTCGGCGAGCAGCCCGGCGACCGCGAGGACATTCAGGGCCATCCGTTCGTGGGCCCGGCCGGTCAGTTGCTCGACCGCGTCCTGGAGGCGGCGGGCATCCCTCGCGAGGAGGCGTACGTCACGAACGCTGTGAAGCACTTCAAATGGGAGCCTCGGGGGAAGCGCCGCCTCCATCAGAAGCCGAAGCAGGACGAGATCGACGCCTGCGGGCCGTGGCTCGTGGGCGAACTAGAGGTCGTGCGACCTCGGGTGCTGGTCTGCCTCGGCGCCACGGCGGCGCAGGCGCTCCTCGGGCGGTCGTTCCGCGTGACGCGCCAGCGGGGCGAGATCATGGAGGGCACCGGCCTCGCGCCCTACGTGATGGCGACCGTCCACCCCTCCGCCGTGCTCCGCGCACGCTCGGACGAGGACCGCCGCGCCGGCGAGGCCGCGCTCATCGAGGACCTACGCGCCGTCGCGAGCCTCCTGGAGCTCGACGCCGACCGGAATCTCACCAGGCGAGACGGAAGACCTCGCACCTAGCGAGGGCGTCCCTTACCTTCCCGTTATCGTCAACGTTCGGACTTGATCCCGAGGCAAGGGTTGTCAGCCGCAGAACGCCCTTCTGAAACTGCCACCGCTGACCGGGCGGAACTCGAACCCGGACTCCCGCCCGCCCGCCGCCTCCGCACGTTCGACTCGCTCCTCGATGTCCCGGCGTTCCGCTGGTACCTGGTGTCCATGCTGGGCAACTGGTCGGCGATGCAGATGCAGAACGTCGTCCGGGGTTACCTGGCCTACGAGATCACCGGATCGTTCGCCGCCCTCGGCGGAGTCGCCCTCGCGAACTCGGTCCCCCGCCTCGCGCTCGCCCTGTCCGGCGGGGTGATCGCGGACCGGGCCAATCGGCGTTATGTCATGCAGATGGGACAGTTCGTCTCGTTCCTGCTGACCGCGTGGATCGCCGGCATGCTCTTCGCCGGCCTCCTCACCCTGAACCACCTGCTCATCGCCGCGTTCCTCCAGGGCATCGCGATGTCGTTCACCATGCCCGCACGCCAGGCCATGATCCCGGAGATCGTCGGCATGGAGCGCCTGACGAACGCGATTGGCCTGAACGCCACCGGGATGAACTCCACCCGTCTGCTGGCGCCGGCGATCGCCGGGGGCCTGGTCGCCCTCATCGGCTCGTCCTGGGTGTACGCGCTGATGGCCGGCCTGTTCCTCCTGGCCGTGCTCGCCATGTTCCGCGTCCCCAGCCGCCCAGTGGCTCCGCCCGTCCCCGGCGGAACGCCCATCGAGACGCCCTCGACGGGACGCGCACGCCGAGGGCGCACGGGAGCCCGAGGCGGTATCCGCGACATCGCGGAGGCGTTCCGGTACCTGCGGCAGCAGCGGATCCTGGGGATGCTGCTGGGCGTCCACCTGTTCGTGGTGCTGTTCACCATGCCGTACCAGCGCCTGCTGCCGGGCTTTGTCGCGGAGGTGCTGGCCACCAACGAGAACGAGTCAGCCTTCCTCCTGGGCCTCCTCCTGACGTTCACGGGCGCGGGCGCGCTCGTCGGCTCGCTCGCGGTGGCGTCGCTGCCAGACCGGCGTCGTGGTCGCCTGCTCATCGGGAGCATCGTGGTCTTCGCCACGGCGCTGCTGGCGTTCGCTTGGTCGGAGAACGTCTGGGTCAGCGCCGTGATCGTCGTGATCCTGGGCGTCGGGCAGGCGGGCCGCCAGTCGCTGAGCCAGATCCTGATCCAGACGCACGTGGACGACGCCTATCGAGGGCGCATCAGCAGCATCATGATGATGGAGATGGGGCTGGAGTCCTTCTCCACGTTCGCCATCTCGCTGATCGCGGTCGCCTTCGGCGCGCAGTGGTCGTTCGCCTTCGTCGCGGTCGCGCTGCTCATTGTGGCCACGGTCGTGACGGTGTTCCTGCCCACCTACCGCCGCCTGGACTGACGCCTACCCCGCCGTGCCGTCCATCTGGGCTTCCAACACCCCTCCCGCTGCGATCAGCGCGTCCACCCGAGCATCGAGGCCCACCTCCGCGAGCACCTCGCGGCTGTGCTCGCCGACGACGGGGGCCGGGGCGCCGGCCCGCACGGGCGTCCGCGAGAGTCGAGGCGCGGGACCAGTGCTGGTGACGGTGCCCCAGGTGGCGTGTTCACCCGTGACGCTCAGCCCTCGCTCGGTCGCGTAGTCCAGCGACATCAGTTCGTCCGTGGAGTTCACCACGTGGTGCGCGCCCACGCCGGCCTGCGTCAGTCGCCACACCCACTCCGCCACGCCAGCCGCGCGGAAGCGCTCCGCCAGCGCAGCCTCGAGCGTGGCCCCCTCGAGGGAGGCAACGCCATCGAGGCCCTCGACGCCGGCGAGTTCCGTCGCGTCGCGCGTGCCGAGGAAGAACCAGCCGTCGGCGGCCTCGTACGCGCGGTGCAGCGGGCCACTGCCCACCTGATCCTGGCCTCGGGGCTCGTCCCACGTCTTCCCGGGGTAGGTCACGAGGAACGGGGTCTGGAGGAACGTGGCCGTGTAGCAGAGCGCCGCGTCCACGAACTGGCCCTCGCCCGTCCTCGCGCGGTGGAGCAATGCCAGGCTCACGCCGTACGCACCGAGGTAGCCCGTGCCGTAGTCGTTGACCGCGTAGCGCTGCGTCTGCGGCATGCCGTTGGCGATGCGGTAGCGGTCCTGCATCCCCGTGGCCGCCTGCGCGATCTGCTCGTGCCCCGCGCGATCCGCCAGCGGCCCGTCGTGTCCGTAGCAGTTGAGCGACGCGTAGACGATGTCCGGCTTCCGCGCCCGCACCTGCTCGTACCCAATGCCGAGGCGTTCCGCCACGCCTTTCCGGAAGTTCTGCACCACCACGTCCGCGGAGTCCACCAGCGCCCAGAACGCCTCCAGGCCCTCCGGCTTCTTCAGGTCCAGGACGATGCTGCGCTTGGCGCGGTTCACGTCGCCGTGGAAGGCGCCCATGGGCGGCCGGTCAGGCGCCTCGATCTTGATGACGTCAGCCCCGTACTCCGCCAGCGTGCGTCCGCACGTGGGCCCTGCCAGGACGATGCACAGGTCCAGCACGCGCACGCCCTCCAGCGACGCGCGCATGGTGCTCTCCGCCGCACCGCCGCCGACGGCCGCCTGAGCCTCGGTCCTCCCGAGGGCGGCGAGGATCGCCTCGCGGTCGGCATCCAGGGCGTGCGCCGGGCCCTGCACCGCACCGGGCGTGCGCGAGAGGCGCGGC
>CAYTRA010000088.1:0-8755 GCA_964439675.1 uncultured Dehalococcoidaceae bacterium | reverse complement strand
GTCCGTCCTGGGCGACGACCCTGCCGGCGCGATGCGCGAGCTGCTGCGGTTCAAGTCCGACCGACAGCCGATCCCGCTCTCCGAGGTGGAGCCCGTCGAGGAGATCACGCGCCGCTTCGTGACCGGCGCCATGTCGCTGGGCGCGCTGTCGCCGGAGGCGCACGAGGACATCGCGCGGGCGATGAACCGCCTCGGCGGCCGTTCCAACACCGGGGAAGGCGGCGAGGACCCGCGACGCTACAACCCGGACGGGGACAAGCGCGACGCGAACTCCAAGATCAAGCAGGTGGCCTCCGGCCGCTTCGGCGTGACGCCGGCCTACCTGGCCGCGGCGGAAGAACTGGAGATCAAGATCTCGCAGGGCTCCAAGCCCGGCGAGGGCGGGCAGTTGCCGGGCCAGAAGGTAAACCCGTACATCGCGGGGCTGCGCCACGTGATGCCGGGCACGCCGCTGATCTCGCCGCCGCCGCACCACGACATCTACTCGATCGAAGACATCGCGCAGCTGATCTACGACCTGAAGACCATCAACAGCCGCGCGCGCGTGTGCGTGAAGTTGGTCTCCACGGAGGGCGTGGGCGTGGTGGCCGCGGGCGTCGCGAAGGCGTACGCGGACATCATCCAGATCTCCGGCGCGGAGGGTGGCACGGGCGCCTCGCCGCTGTCGTCCGTGAAGTACGCTGGCTCGCCGTGGGAGATCGGCCTGGCGGAGACGCAGCAGGCCCTGGTGCTCAACCGCCTTCGAGGGCGCGTGACGCTGCGAGTGGACGGCGGCTTCCGCTCCGGACGCGACGTGGTCATCGCGGCCATGCTCGGTGGCGAGCAGTACGGCTTCGGTACCACCGCCATGATCGCGGTGGGCTGCAAGATGGCGCGCCAGTGCCACCTGAACACCTGCCCCGTGGGCGTGGCCACCCAGCGCGAGGACCTGCGCGCCAAGTACTGGGGCTCGCCGGAGATGCTGGTCACTTACCTGACGCACATCGCCCGGCACGTCCGGGAGATCCTGGCATCGCTGGGCTACCGCAGCATCGGCGAACTGATCGGGCGCTCCGACCTCCTCGAGCAGATCGAGGGCGACGCCTCGCACCGCTGGCACCGCATCGACCTCTCGCGGGTGATCGCGCCGGTGGATCCGGAGGGCAAGGAGCCGCACCAGCACGCCGTGGAGCGCAACGACCGACCGGACTGGCACCGCCTGGACGACCAGATCCTGGAAGAGGTGCGCGACAACATCGATTCGCAGCGGCCGGTGTCGCTCTCCTACCCGATCCACAACACGGACCGGGCGGTGGGTGCTCGCATCTCGGGCGTCATCGCGGACCGCTACGGCGACGCCGGCCTGCCGTACGGCACGCTGGACCTGACGTTCACCGGCTCAGCCGGCCAGTCCTTCGGCGCGTTCCTCGCTCGAGGCGTGCGCCTCCACCTCACCGGCGAGGCGAACGACTACGTGGGCAAGGGCATGGGCGGCGGTGAGATCACCATCCGCCCCATGGCGGAGACCAACTTCGAGCGCGAACCGGCGGTTCTGGTCGGCAACACCGTGCTGTACGGCTCCACCGGCGGCAACCTCTTCGTCGCCGGTGCGGCAGGCGAGCGCTTCGCCGTCCGCAACTCCGGCGCCCGCGCGGTCGTCGAGGGCATCGGCGACCACGGCTGCGAGTACATGACGGACGGGGTGGTGGTGGTGCTGGGCGAGACCGGCCGCAACTTCGGCGCCGGCATGTCCAACGGCGTCGCCTACATCATGGACGAGCGGGGCGACTTCCGTTCGCGCGTGAACCAGGAACTCGTCGGCCTGTCGCAGGTGACGGACCCGGAGGACATCGAACTGCTGGAGGCGCTGGTGCGCCGCCACCTGGAGGTCACCGGCTCGCGTCGAGCGCAGGACATCCTGCGTGATTGGCGGCTGGCTCTGCCGAAGTTCTGGAAGGTCGCCCCGAAGGTCAGCCCGACCGAGGAGGGCGCCCAGACGGTGGTGCGTCGCCACCTACAGGCGTTGAGCCGCTTCAAGCCCGCTGCCGCCCGCTAGCGCCGCAACCCCGCGCACAGCAGAAGGGCCGCCCTCACGGGGCGGCCCTTCTTGTTGCCGGCCGAACTCCGAGGGCCACCGATCGCTCGATGGCCCTCGGAGGGTGCTCTCGTCTAGGCGCTGTAGCGCAGCGCCTCCGCCACTGCCACGCGCGAGGCGCTGCGGGCGGGGATGAGCGTCATCAGCGCCGTGGCGATGTATGCGATCCCCACGACGATCAGGATGGTCGTCACCGGGAAGGAGAAGTCGACCTCCTGGCCGTTCGTGAAGTCCGGGGAGGTCATCAGGTTGTACGACAGTGCCGCACCCAGGATGAGCCCCATCCCGATCCCGGCGACCGCGATGAACGAGGACTCCAGGAAGAACGAGATCGCGACGAGCCGCCTCGAATAGCCGATGGCCCGCAGCATCCCGATCTGCTGGCGGCGCTCCGCCACCGTGCGGAAGGCGATCACGCCCAGCGCCGCGATGCCGACGATCAGGCCCAGGCTCATGAACGCCACGAACAGGTTCGCGAAGGCGTTCGACTGCGCGGTGGAGTCCGCGATCAGCTGCCGGAGCGAGTTCGCCTGCACACCTCGTTCGAGGAGCGCGGACTCCACACCGTTCGCCACCTCGTTGGCGGCATCGGCGTCACCTACGACCGTGTCCAGGAAGAACACCTCGGCAGGGTCGTCCATCAACTCCAGGGCGGTCGACTCCGGCACGAACACCGCCACCCACTGCGGGACAATGCCGCTCACGATGGCGGAGTCCACGAACCCGATGATGTTGACCGTGCGCTCCGTCCCGGTCTCGTCATCGCGGATCACGACGGGGATCGGCTCCCACGGCGCGTCCTGCATCTCGTTGATGTTGCCCTCGATGCTGAAGACGCTGTCGGGGTTCATGAAGTTCTGGCGCTGGATGAAGTCCAACACCGTCTCGTTCGCGACCGCGACGTCAGGATCGGTGCGCAGGGCCTCGATGACCGCGGCGTCATCGGCGTAGCCGCTGGCGACCGTGCTCATCGGGAAGGCCGCGGCATCGAGGAACGATGGGGCGAGGCCCGTGAGGCGGTACGAGTAGAAGTCGTCGTCCTCGTTCGCCGGCTTCATCGAGGCGCCGCCGGTCACCAGGTGCCCGATGGCCTCGATGTTCGCGTCCACGTCGTAGCCGCTCTCGGTGAGGGCGACCTCCAGATCCCCGACGGGGTTGTTGGGGTTGGCCGTGACCTGCACGTCGAAGCCGCCGCGCGCGCCGTCACCCAGGAACAACTGCGTGAAGTTGTGGTTCATGGTGGCCATGACCACCAGGCTGAACACCACCAGCGTGAACATCGCCAGCGTCATGCCCGTGCGGAACTTCGCGGCCAGGGGGTAGGCGATGGCCGTGCGGACGGCCGGGGTGATGCCACCCAGCACCTTCCGCATGAGGCCCATGGCCCCCAGCAGCCGGTCCGCGTTGAAGATCACGAACAGCGTGCTGGCTGCCGTGATGCACACACCGGACACGAAGAACATCTCGATGTTGCCAGTGATCGTGTCGTGCCCCAGCCCCACGAGGCCGAACAGCCCGTCGAGGGGGTCCGTCCACATCTGCGCGTCATCGATGAAGAGCGAGAACGGCAGCGGGAGCAGCCAGTACCACACGGTGATCGCGGAGATGGTCGCGAAGACCGGCCGCGAGGGCGCTCCAAAGTAGACCGCCAGCATCGCCACCGCCAGCAGGATCAGCGTCGAGCCGGCCGTGTAGGCGAACGCCTGCCCGGCCACCCAGCCGCCCCACCACGTGGCGAGGACGCCGATGATCAGCATCAGCAGGGCCCACCCGCCGCTGTTGCGGTGCGTGTCCGCCCATCGCTTGGTGCGGAGCAGGAAGAAGCTCAGCAGGCCGATCACGTTGAAGACGATCCACCAGGCGATCAGGCCGGCTAGCCGTAGCGCCGAGCGCTTCCGCATGTTGAGCGTGCGGAGACCCCAGATGAACGCGGCGATCATGAGGCCGGCTGCCAGCAGCGGCAGGCCGAACAGCGCCAGGCTGAAGATGAACGCGTAGAACACGAGCAGGGCGGCCAGGAAGACCACCAGCACCCACAGGATGTACCAGGCCGCGCCCACCGTGGCCTTCAGGAGGCCGCCGATGGACGTGTCCTTGCCTCGCAGTGGTTCCGGCTCCGGGATGTCGCGGATAGCGCGCACGATGTTGAGGTTCGCCGCGCGCCAGGAGGCGACCGCGACCGTGGCGAAGGTGATCACCACGCCCAGGAAGTAGGAGATGAGGAAGCCGGTGGGGTTCACGTGGAACGTGATGCCCAGCCCGAAGTCCTCCACCACCCCGCCCATCACCGTGATCAGCAGGTACGCCACGCCGAGGCCCAGCAGGGCGCCGACGAGGGCCGAGCCCACGTTGTAGGACATGCCCTCCGCGATGAACGACTGGGTGAGGTGCAGCCGCTTCATACCCACGGCTCGCGCCATGCCCATCTCAGAGCGGCGCTCCGCGGCGAGCATGACGAAGGTCAGGAAGATCAGCATCACGCCGGCGGCCATGGAGAAGAGGCCGAACACCAGGAAGAACGTGACGAACACCGAGCCGATGATCTCGGCGAACTCCACCGCCTCGGCCTTCGTGATGAAGGACTCGACCGGCAGCGACTGCTCCTCGATGACCGCCTCGAAGCGCTCCTCGATGCCATCGTTGAGGTCCAGGGTGTCGCGGACGCCGCCGGCGCCGGAGACCACGATCAGGTCCACGCGCTCCGGCTCGCCGATGATCTCGCGCACGCGCTCGAGGGGGGCGACCACGCCGCCGGCGGGCTGGCCGCTGTTGAGCGCGGTGGCCGCGGTGAGCGCGTTGTCCTCCACGATGGCGGCCACCGTGAAGTCGTACGGCTGGTTGTCAAAGAAGATGCGGACGGGGCTGCCCGCCTCCAGCAGGAGGTCGTCCGCCAGGCGCACGGACACGTAGACCTCGTCCGGTGCGAGGTCGGCGGCCATCACGACCTGGCCGTCCTCCGTGACCATCTGGCCCAGCGGGTCAACGCTGGCCGGGTCCACGCCCACGAACTGGGCGATGGGCTCCGAGAGCCGCTGATCCGGGTTCAGCGCCGGGACCGGCGTCTGGATGATGCCCGTGACGGCGTCCACGTCCGGGTCGCCCTCGAAGGCGGCGCGGAACGCCTCGACGTCGCTCTGGAGGAGGCCGTCGCGGCCTTCGGCGAAGTCCGAGTCCTGGTCGAAGCCGGCGACCAGGTCGGCGGCGCCGAAGTCGCTGTAGACAGTGTTGGTGACGGAGTAGCCCACCGTGTCACCGGTGGCGAAGGCCGCGCTGATGATCAGCGTGGACAGCATCAGGCCGATGACGATGAGGACCGTCTGTGCCTTGCGCCTCGCCAGGTTGCGGATGCCCATGCGGACGAGCAGCGGGTTGCGCCACGCGATGAACCCCAGGACGCCAAAGATGACGCCTGACATCACCAGCAGGGCGATGAGGATGTTGACGAGCGGGATCCCGAAGAGGCTATCCATTGGGGCGCTCCTCGCTCTCGATCAGGCCGTCCCGCATGTGAACGATGCGGTGGCACCGCCGGGCGATGCCCGGGTCGTGCGTGACGATGACGAAGGTCTGGCGCTGCTCGCGGTTCAGTTCCTGCATCAGCGACATAATCTCGTCCGCCGTCTGGGAGTCGAGGTCACCCGTCGGCTCGTCCGCCCAGACAATCGCCGGGTCGTTCACCAGGGCGCGAGCAATGGTGACGCGCTGCCGCTGGCCGCCAGACAACTGCGCCGGGCGGTGGTCCGCCCAGTTGCCCAGCCCCACCTTCTCCAGCATGGCCGTCGCGCGCTGGCGGGCCTCGCCGGGGGCGGTGCCGGAGACCAGCAGCGGCAGCTCCACGTTCTCCACGGCGGAGAGCACGGGGAGCAGGTTGTAGAACTGGAAGATGAAGCCCATGCGCCGGGCGCGGTACTCCGTCTTCCGGTCGTCGTTCATCGAGCCCAGGTCCGTACCCTCGATGAGCACGCGACCAGCAGAGGGCTCATCGATGCCGGAGACGCAGTTGAGCAGCGTGGTCTTGCCGCAACCGGATGGCCCCATGATGGCGAGCATCTCTCCCGTGGGGACGTTGAGGTCCACGCCGCGCAGGGCCTGCACCTCCACTGAGCCGGTGCTGTAGGTCTTCTCGAGCCCACTCACCTGGATGATCTGTTCCGTCATACTTCCTCTTTTCGGATGGCGGATGACCGTCCCTGAGCGGCCCGCAACCAACAAAATCGACCGATCTACATGATTACGCCGGAGGCTTCCGATCAAGTGCGTACGGGTTAAATCGTCCCCGGATGAGTGCGAGCGAGCGTTCTCCTATCCGGCACGTTCCAGTGCCGCCAGGAGTTCCCTCAACGTCTGCAACTCCTCCTCCAGCGCCACGCGGCCACTGGAGGTCGCCTCCACCCAGGTCCGCTGACGCCGCCCGTCCAGCACCTTCGCGGTGGAGATGTAGCCCGCCTCCTCCAGGACCTTCAGGTGTCGCGCCAGGTTGCCGTCCGTCAGTCCCAGCGTGTCCCGCAGGTAGGCGAAGTCCGCCCGCTGCGCCTCCGAGAGCAGCGCGAGGATGCCCAGCCTCACTCGCTGGTGCACCACTTCGTCCAGGCGCTGCGTGGGATGTGACATGGGCGGTAGTCGCCGCGAGGGGGCCGCGGCGGCGGCTCACGGTAACACCTGTCCTCCCCATCGCCGAGTCCCCCGTGGCGTCCTTCCGGAGCACCTCGCGAGATGACCACGTCGAGGGCCCCCGGGCGTCCCTCTCGAGGGCGATTTCGCCCCTCCCTGGGGTGCTTTGCCCTGGCAGAGATACAATCGAGGACGGTCGGAGCGCCTGAGGTCGGGCGCGGGAGGAGCGGGGAAGCCTCATGGCTCTAGGCGTGTTGCTGGTGGCAATCGGCCTGCTGTTCCTCCTCGACTCCCTCGACATCATCGAGGGCGTGGGCTTCACCGAACTGTGGCCCGTGCTCCTGATCGCGCTGGGCGTCGCCATCATCTACGACCGCGTGCGCCGCACCTGGCGGCGCCGGTGACCTCTCGTCTGCGCGACGTCCTGGGGCTGACCGTCGGGCTGTACCTGGTCGCCCTCGGGGGCCTCGTTGCCCTGGACTCCTCGGGCGTGCGGGACATCGGCACGGCCGGGCTCATCGAGGGGGCGATCGGCCTCGCGCTCATTGCCCTCGGTGTGCTGTCCTGGCTGGCGGCCATGCGCGCGCGGCGCTTCGCGCGACGCCTCTCGAGGGCGATTGGCCACGTGAAGTCTGCCGGTGAGTGGCGCCTGGACGACGCCGTGGTGCGCACCGTCATCGGTGACATCCACCTCGACCTGCGCTCCGCCGAACTTCCCGAGGGCGAGACGGAACTGACGTTGCTCTGCTGGCTGGGGACGATCCAGGTGCGGGTGCCCTCGCACGTGGGACTGGAGGTGGAGGCGCAGACCTTCGTCGGCACCGTGGACGCGCTGGGCGTCCGCGAGGAAGGCCTGTTCCGCGACATCAGCATCCACACGGAGGACTACCGCACCGCGCGCCACCGCCTGAAGCTGCGCGTCTCCACCGTCATCGGCGAGGTGTTGGTGGTACGGTCAGAGCGATGACCGAACGCGAGAACCCTTCGCCCCCGCAACCGACGCCACTCGCACGCCTCGCGGCGCTCGAGGACCTCGATTTGCCGGTGGGCGCGGTCTGCGACCCCGACGATCCGGACTGCGTGGCCTCGGGCGCCACGTTCGAGGCCGCTCGGGACACCTCGGCGGGTCCGTCGGAGGACCAGGCCTCCTAGCGCGCGAGTCCGCTCCGGTAGTCCGGGTACAGCGGCGTCCAGCCGAGCATCTCCTTCGCCTTCGTGTTCCTCAGGCGGATCGAGGGGAACCCCAGCTGTCCGCCGGGCTCGGGAGGCGCCGCGCCGGTGATCGCCGCGATGTAGTTGAACAGTTCGCTCCACCTCGGCGGGCTGTCGTCCGCCACGATGACGGCTTCCCTGGATGGCCACTTCTCGAGGGCGATCGCCGTTGCGTTGGCCATGTCGGCAAGGTGGATCAGCGACATGAAGGCGCCGCCGTCGCCGGGCAGACGGAGGCGGCCCGCGCGGGCGCGCTCGAACCACCCGTCGTCGAAGCCGGTGCCCGGGCCGTAGAAGAGCGCTCCGCGCAGGAGGAGCCAGTCCAGCGACGAGGCCCGCACGGCGGCCTCCATCTCAAGCGTCGCCGCGAAGGCTGCGCCGGCGGCGCCGTCCGCCTCTGTGTTCACGTCGTCCTCGTCGGTCCAGGCGTCCGTCCCGCTGCCGCAGATCATGCCGATGCTCTGCTGGAGCACACGAGGTACGCCCGCCTCCGCGCAGGCTTCGAGGAAGATCGGGACGCCCTCCCGCCGGACGCGGTCGTTCTCGCCGTAGCCGCCCGAAGCACCGAGGGCGGTCACGAGGTTCACCGCGACGTCCGTGCCCGCTACGCCCGCGCGGAGCGAGTCCGCGTTGTAGGTATCGGCCATGCGCACCTCGGCGCCGCATTGGGCCGCGACAGTGGCGGCCTCTGGCCGCCTCGCCAGCGCGCGGACGTGATGGCCACGCGCGACGAGGCGCGGGATGAGGTGGCGTGCGTACACACCCGTACCACCGAGGATGCTGATCGAGAGCGGCATACCAACCTCCTGAGACCCCGCGCGGCCGTGCATATCACACTCCGGCATGAACTCGGAGGGA
>CAYTRA010000087.1:0-8757 GCA_964439675.1 uncultured Dehalococcoidaceae bacterium | reverse complement strand
CGCTGCGCCCCTCGCGAGGCGTTGTACCGCCGCTGGCGCCCGCCGACCAGCCGAGCGATGTGTGGACCGACTTCGTCCTCACCCGCTCCGTCCGTGACGTCGAGGGCGTCCTCGATGCCATCGGCGACACCGGGGACCTCGATGCGGCGGAGGCGCGACCGCTGCGTGTCGGCGTGCTGCGGCATGACCCGTTTATGCCGCTGCCCCTCGATCCCGCGTGCATCGCCGCCGTCGATCTCGCAGCCGAGGTGTTCCGCGCCGCCGGCCACGAGACCATCGAGGGCTACCCGCCCGCCTACGACGGGCTGTTCGCGCGCATCGGCGTGGACCTCAATGCCATCGTGGCGCGTTCGCGCGTTCCGCAGGTCGCCTGGCTCGAAGCGCGCGTCGGCCGCGCCCTCCGGGAGGGCGACCTGTCCCCACAGGTACTCGCTGCCGCGCAGTCCACGACGGACGTGACGGAGGAGTGGTACGCGGAGGCCGCTGCGCGCGTGCAGGCGGAGATGGACGCTGCCCTCGCCTGGTGGGACGACTTCGACATCCTGCTCTCGCCCGTGACGCGCCAGCGCGCGTGGCCCATCGGCACCGGCGACGGCCCCAGGGCGGGCGGCCTCTACGTCTGGCCCTGCTCGTTCACGGGGCAGCCCTCGATGTCTGTCCCGCTCCACTGGAGCGAGGATGGCCTGCCGGTCGGGGTGCAACTGGTGGGGCGTCCCAACGCGGACCGGACGCTCCTCGCACTCGCGTCAGCCCTCGAGGTGGCGCATCCGTGGGGTGGGCGCTGGCCCGCGCTGGCGGAGGGGTGAGGCACAGGGGTTGGACCGAGCGGCGACCGGCTGTTCGGGGACCCCGGCCCGTCCGCCCTTCGAACGGGGTTGGTGGCTTCGGCAGCGTGAGGCGGCCGTCCGCCCTCTGACCCCCTCCCCCCTCGCGGGGGAGGGTTGGGGAGAGGGGGTTCTGCCTACGCCCGCAGTTCCGTCGTGGTGACACCCTTTGCCTTCAGCCCCTCGATCCCCTGCGGCGAGTAGCCGAAGCGGGCCAGGACGGCCTCGCTGTCGCCGCCGAACTGGGGGGCGTGGCGGATGGCGCCCTGCGGGCGGCGCTTCATGCGCCAGACGGAGCGGAGCGTGCGCACCTCACCGGCGTCGGGGTGGGTGTAGGTGGGCCAGTTGTCGCGGGCGGCCAGGTGGGCGTCCTGCGTGACGGTGAGAGGCGTGAGGACACGCTCTGCGGCTACGCCGGCTGCCTGTAGCGTCGACGCCGCCTCGTCGGCGTCGCGCCCGCGCGTCCACTCGCGGATGACGGCGTCGATGGCGTCCTGGTGCACGCGGCGACCGTCCATCGAGTCGTACCGCGCGTCGTCCAGCCTCGGATCGCCGATCACGCGCTTGAGGCAGTCCCACGCCTCCTCCGAGTCCACGGCGATGGTCACCCATGAGTCCGTGAAGGCGTTCATGGGTTCGCCCGTCAGCGGCGACAGGACCAGGCGCGGCTCAGTGTCGCGGGCGGGGTAGACGTTGTGCGGGGCGAAGTAGGCGTCCTTGCTCCCGATGCGTGTCGGCAGCGGGTGGCCGAGGGCCTCGGCGACGAGGTACTCGCCGATGAGGCCTACGATGCCGTCGCGCTGCGGCACCATGATGTAGACCGCCTCGCCGGTCCGGTCGCGCCGCATCAGGCCGGCGACGACGGCGCCCGAGGCGAACGCCCCGGCGATAGGGTCGCCGTAGGAGATGCCGGAGCGGTGCGGTGCGTCGCCCTCGTAGCCCTGGAGGGCGACCAGGCCGCCCATCTGCTCGATGGTGGGGCCGAAGCCGACGCGGCGGGCGTCCGGGCCGCTGTGCCCGAAGCCGGGCATGGAGACGTAGACGATGTCCGGCTTCAGGGCCTTCACGTCCTCGAAGCCGAGGCCATTGCGCTCCGCCACGCCGGACGACCAGTTCTCGATGAAGACGTCCGCCGTCGCGAGCATGCGTCGCAGGGCCTCCATACCCTCCGGCTGCTTGAAGTCCAGCGACAGGCCCAGCTTGTTGCGGTTGTACTCGTTGAAGTAGGCGCTCTGGTTGATGGCGGGGACGTCGCGCGCGCCGGCCATGGTGCGCACCGGGTCCTCGAAGGTGGGGCCCTCCACCTTGATCACCTCAGCGCCGGCGTCCGCCAGGAGGCGCGTGGCGTACGGCCCCGCCCAGACCTGCGTTACGTCTATCACGCGCACGCCATCGAGGGCGGGCGCCACCTCGGCGGGCGCGGGCGCGCCCCCGGCCACACTCGCGGGCTGCGCGGGGGCTTCGAGGTCTGCAAGGACCTCGTCCGTGTGCTGGCCGATCAGCGGGGCGGGTCGGTGCACGCCTCGATCGTCCGCGCCGAACTGCGCCGGGCCGCCCGGCAGAGGGTGCCGGCCCAGGCGCGGGTGGTCCACGTAGTGCCAGAAGCCGGTTTCCTTGAAATGGGGCCACTCCAGGAGTTGTGCCGGCGTGGGGATCATGCCGACGGGTGCGCGCACCTCGTTCGCCAGGGCGAAGATCTCCTCCGCCGTGCGTTCCCGTATCCACTCCGGGACCAGGACGGAGAGCACCTCGTTGGCGGCGGGCGACCAGCCGGAGCGGAACGCAGGGTCTTCCTTCAGTTCCGGGTGGCCGATGAGGTCGTAAACGGCGAACGACTGTCGAGGCATGGCCGCGACGCCGATCCACCAGTCCGCGGTGGGGTGGATGCCCCACTGCGCGAAGGTGGCGTTGCCGGTGGTGCGGCCGGCCTCGGTGCCTCGCGCCAGCGCGTTGGGGAGGGAGCCCTCGAGTTTCGCGGCGCCCACCTCCTGGAGCGAGATGTCGAGCACGTCGCCAACGCCCGAGGTGCGCGCGGCGTACAGCGCCGTGAGCGTGGCGGAGAAGGCGTGCAGGCCGCCCTGATAGTAGGCCTGGTGGCCGGCGGTCTTCAGCGGCGGCTTGTCCGGGTCGCCGGTGCCGTTCATCTGCCCGCCGGCGGCGTACGCGGTGATCGAGGTCGCCCGCCAGTGCGCCTTCGGTCCGGCCTGGCCGTACGGCGTCACCTGGGTCACCACCAGCGACGGCCGCTCCTCCGCGAGCGCCGACAGGTCGAGGCCCAGCGATGCGAGTTCACCCGGCGCGTGCGTGTCGATGACGGCGTCCGCGCTCTCCACGAGGCGTCGCGCGGCATCGATGCCCTCGATGGTGGCGAGGTCCAGGCGGACGCTGCGCTTCCCGGCGCCGAGGTAGGCGAAGAGGATGCTGTCCTCCGGGTCGCGGTCGTCGTTGGGCCAGGGAGGCAGGTGGCGCAGGGAGTGGCCGCCCTCTGGCTCCACGACGATCACGTCCGCGCCGTACATTGCGAGCAGGCGGCCGGCGTAGGCGCCCGCCACGTCCGTGCTCAGTTCGACGATCCGCAGGCCCGCCAGGGCCCCCTCGCCCGTGCCGGAGTTCGCAACCACGATGACACCCCCTCGTATGGCGGCATGCTACCAATCGTGATGAAGGCCTGCGTACTACGCCTGTGGCGATACGCCAGAGGCAGGTATGCAAAGGGCCGCTCATTACGAGCGGCCCTCCCGTGCAACGAGTGCAGTCGATGGAGCGCGCGCTGGCGCACCTCGATCAGGCGTTCGCCATCTCCGCGGCGAAGGCCGTCTCCAGTTGCGAGGCGTTGTCGAAGAAGCGCTGGAGGCTTGGGTTGTAGCGGAAGAACATGTCCGCCTTGAAGCCGTCCTGCAGTTCATTGCGGTGGATCGGATCGTCGAACTTCAGGTCCAGCGTGTTCAGCGTGTGGTCCAGCGTGGCGTGGCCGTTGGCCTTGATGTCCTCCAGCATGGCGCGCCAGTCGGACGGCGCCATCTCGACCACGAAGTCCACGTCACGCATGTCGTTCTCGTCGATCTCGTGGATCTCGTGGATGTTCAACACGTCGAAGTTGACGCTGATGATGGAGTCGCCGCACTTGAAGGCCACCACGGCGTTGAGCCGCCCGAACTTCTTGTAGGCGGGATCCTCCTTCGTGATGTCGGCCAGGGCCTGGTACCACTCGACGGACGGGAAGGTGAGTTCAGCCATGCGGGTCTCCTGCCTGTGTGCTTCCTGTAGTCGCCCAGAACGGTTCGTAGTCGCCTAGAAGTCGATGGGCTCGCCGGGGTCGGCGGCTGCATCGAACGGGGTGAGTTTGTTGAGCAGGCGCATAGGCTCCGCATCCGGAGTGCGGGCCATCTGGTCCTCCACCATGCGCTTGTACATCGGGTCCAGCGAGCGGAGGGCGTCCACCTCGCTGTGGGTGACGGCGAAGGCGGACAGTTGGCGCTCGATGGCGCTCTCGCCGCAGATCTGGCACGCCTCCGGCTCCGGCCGGTTCGGGCGCACGAGCGCCTCGAAGACGGCGGAGCACTGCTGGCATCGGTAGGTGTGGAGCGGCACGGGCTCCGTCCCTTCCAGCCGGCCTAGGCCGGCCGCTGCTGCTGGAACGCGGAGCCGTCCAGGATGGCCTGGAACGGCGGGGTCAGGAACCGCTCCCGGGCCAGGCCGGCCTGCTTGCAGCGGTCCAGGTACGTCCGGACGAAGTCCTGGAGCATCTCCTGGACCACCTTCATGCCCGCGTCCATGTTCTTCACGCCACCGCCGAAGATGATGGCCAGCGCCTCCGTGAGGACGGGGTCTCGCAGGTCGCGGGCCTGGGAGACTTCCACGCCGGACAGCCAGGCGTTGAAGGCCTGCGTGATCTCCGGCTTCTTGGAGATGGCGAACTTGATGTGGCTGACCGCGTACGCCGACGTGCGGATGCGATCCGGGATCAGGCGCAGCGCCAGTTCTCGGTCCGCCTCGGTGGGGCCGTAGACGGCGAGGTAGCGGAGGATGGTGTGCTGTAGCGCGCCGCGCACGGCCCAGAGGCCGAGCACGGTCTGCGACCAGCCCGCGTACGTCTCCAGGACGGCGCGGTTCATCTGGCCGGGGCTCTCCAGCATCATGCCACCGCCGTTGAGCATCGCTCGCTTGCGGTAGCCCTCGAAGAGTCGTGCGGCCTCGTAGACCACGGTGGAGAGGTAGAGCTTCACTTCGTGGTAGCCGGGGCTGAGGTTCTGGAGCCAGCCGGAGACCACCTCCGACTCCACGGAGCCCTGCTGCGAGAGTTCGGTCGCCACCTGGCAGATGGCGATCTCGACGTCCTCCGGCAGGTCGTGCGCGGTGTTCCAGGGGATGTCCGTGGCGGTGGACCAGCGGCGGGAGATGGCCTCCTCGTAGAGGGCGCCCGCATGGTCTGACCACTGCTCGTACTTGTCCTGCAGGTAATACCCGCCGATGGTCCCGGCGCCGGTCGCGGGGTACGCGCCGCGCGGGAGCCGGTTGCGGTACGGGATGTGGTCCGGGACCTCCGCGTACACGCCCACGTTGAGGGCGTTGATGGTCAGGCCGCCGCCGTGCGGCTCAATCCGGGCCTTCACGCCCCAGCCGAGCGTCTTGTCCATCCACGACAGGTCAGGGAGCTCCGGGACGGCGTTGCCGTCCACGTCTCGCTGTACCGGGGGCTGCTGCTGAACCATGTCCCCTCCCGGGACGCGGGCCGGCGCCCCGTCCGAGGCGTCCGATTCCGCGCTGATCGCCCGCGCTGTCGCGGAGAGTCGTTGGTGCGTGCACCTCGAAGGCGGTGTGCGAGGCCCGCGAGGGGCCTCGCCTCCGTCCTCCTCAGCGCGAGCGCTGCCTACGCGTTGACGTAGGCAGAGAGGGCGGCGTTGGCCCGCCCGTTCTCGAACCGGTCGCCCAGGCCGGCGACGCGGACGCGCTGCACGTACTCCTTCACCTGGCGCTGCCGCACCGCGAGGGCGATCTGGTTGCCCTCGTGGATGGACTGCGGGTCAGAGCCGCCACCCAGCAGGATGGCCAGGGCCGCGTTGGACGGCGTACCGCGCGCGGCCGGGTTCTGGCCGCCGGTGCCGGCCACCAGGCCCATCTCGATCTCGTCCAGGTAGGAGTGGATCTCTTCCTTGCGCTCCGGGTCCGTCTGCGCCAGGTACTGCAGGTGCATGACGCCGAAGGCTACGTGTCGCGACTCGTCCGAGGCGGCCAGGCGGTAGATCGCCTTCTCCGCGTCGTTGTAGGACATGCGCTCGCCCATCCGGAAGATGGAGAGCACCAGCCCCTCGCCGGAGATGTGCAGGCGGGCCGACATCTCCGTGAAGTCGCGGGCCGAGTCAATGGCGCCGCCGGACAGGGCCACGTTGGTGGTCTGCGACATCAGGCCGCCGCCGTTGGCGAAGGCGCGCTTGCGGAACACGTCCATGTGCCGCGCCTCGTCCATGATCTGGGACATCAGGAACATGCGCGGCTCGTAGTAGTCCGGCGTGGTCTCAGAGATCCACTTGCCCGGCACGTCCCCTGCCACGAACTCCACCTCCGTGAGGAAGGTGGCCAGCTGGCACTCCGCGCGCTCGATGTCTTCCGGCAGTTCCTCCATCTCGTCCCACGGGACGTCCACGGCGGAGGACCACTGGCGCTGCACGGCCTCTTCGTAGAGTTGGGCCGCGTTCTTGAGCCAGATGTCGCCCTTCGTGCGGATGGAGTAGTTGCCCACCCGCGGCGCGTTGGGGCGGGTGAGGGCGCCGCGAGGGCGACCGGTCATGTTGTCTGACCAGTCCGGCACCTGCGCGAACGGGCCGTGGTCAATGTCCTGCAGCAGCAGGCCGCCGGCCTCGTCATCCGATTCCAGCCGCGCGCCAAACGTCTCCCGCGGCTGGAGCCAGTCCAGCTTGTAGCCGTTCTTCTTGCCGTACTCCATCAACTCCTGGAAGTTGGTGAAGGTGGGCGCCTGGCCCTGGTCGGGCCGAGTCTCTGTGGCCATACGTGCTCCTGTTGCGTACCGGGGCGCCGCACCTACCGAGGCTCGCGAAGCCCCTCCTCGCGGCGAATCATACAGGCTGTATGCATGCGTGTGAACCACATACGGCATGAAATCTGCGACGAACTGTTCGTTCTATTCGTCACAAGATGCACCGCACTCGCGCACCCACTCCCGAGGTGATTGCGACGCCCTCGAGGGCGACCGGCTCGCGCTCGGTGCGCCTCATTGCGTGGGGCGGCCCCCGGTGCTGCGGACCTGCCACGGCGCGGGCTCCGCTCCGGTCCACGCACGCAGTGCCGGAGCCAGCACGCGCAGGAAGATGATGTAGAAGCCACCCAGCAGCGGGATGGCCAGCAGCGCGCCGATGAACCCCGCGATGGCCGCGCCGGCGACCAGGGCGAAGAGCGTCAGCAGCGGGGGGACCTGAGCCTGCGACCGCATGATGTACGGCAGCAGCAGGTAACTCTCGAACTGCTGCATCGAGAAGTAGAACGCGAACACGACGATCGCCGTCGTCGGGCCCTCGGACAGGGCGATGGCGATGGCGGGCGCCCCGGCGAGCATGGGGCCCAGCACGGGGATGAGTTCGCCGAAGAACGAGAGCAGCGCCAGCACCAGGGCGAAGTCGACGCCGATGAGGTTGAGTGCCACGTACGTGATCACGGCCACGATCGCCCCGTTCATGACGCTGCCACGGACGTACCCGCCCATGGTCTGGCCCGTCTCCTCCAGCACCGAGCGCGCGTACTCCCGGTGATGCGCTGGTACCAGCGACAGGACGAACTGCGTGATCGATGGCGCGGAGATCGCGAAGTAGGCCGACATCGCCGTCACGACCAGCACATCGATGAACGAGCCGAAGACCGTGGGCACGGCGGCGAAGGCGACGGTGGCGAGGCGTTCCAACGCCGCCTGGAGGCGCTCCTCCAGCCGTTCGAGTCCGGGGAAGTCGCGCTCCTCCAGCCACGCCTGCGCTTCGTCGACGAGGGAGGGCGCCTCGTCGACCAGGGCCTGCACCTGTTGCACCAGTGGCGGGACGATGATCGCGACGAACAACGCGAGCACGAGCGCGACCGCGAGGAACACCAGCAGCACGCCGGCGACGCGCGGGATCCAGCGTTCGAGCCACCCGGCGATCGGCCCCACAGCCGTCGCGATCACGATGGCGGCCAGCACCAGCAGCAGGGGCTGGAACAGGATCCCCAGCACCTGCACCAGCGCCAGCGCCCCGAGGACTGCGAGTCCCAGGGCCGTGGCGTCCCGCCACGGCCGCGCGAGGCGCACCGGCTGGACGCGCGCCTCGTCGTGCGGGTCGGGAGAGGGCAAGCCCCCCTGCTCGGCGTCCGAAATCTGCTGGTCGACCACGCAGAGACGGTAGGTTTGGCGAGAGGTGAGACCCGCTACAGCCGCCGCGGGGCCATTCGCAGAACTATGCCGATTTTTCGCGCCTGCCTGAACGCGCGGCCGGGCGCTCCGCGACTACTTCATGACCGCCTCAAGCCAGCGACCCACCTCCGTCGGGTTCCCCGGCGGCATGTAGATCATCTGCAGGTCCGCGCCCGCGTCCGAGCGCTCCCGCAGTTGCTCGCGGACTTCCTCGATGGTGCCGATCACCTGGATCTCGCGCACCATGTCGTCCGAGATCGCGGCCAGTGACGCCTCGGCGTCACGTTCCGCCCACGCGGCGCGGGAGCGCTGCACCTCGTCCTCGAAGCCGTTGCGCTCCAGCATCTGCCAGTAGAAGACGCCCATGCGGTTCACGTAGAACTGGATGTTCTGGCGGGCGCTCCGCCAGCGCGCCTCGTCCTCCTCGGAGCCGTCGAGCACGGTGACCATGGTGTAGGGCGCGATGGTGAACTGCTTGTCGGTCCTGCCCGCGGCCGCCGCGCCTGCCTGCAGGTCCTGGCGCAACTGGCCGAAGAGGCG
>CAYTRA010000086.1:0-8780 GCA_964439675.1 uncultured Dehalococcoidaceae bacterium | reverse complement strand
CGTCGAACGCCGCCACCTTCTTCAGACTGTCGCGGAAGTCAGACAGTGGCGACGAGCCCTCCTGGTCGGCGTGCATCGAGACGTTGGGGCTGATGTAGGGCAGCACGTGGTCACCGGTGAACATCAGCCGGTGGTTCGTCTCGTACATGCACATGTGGCCGGGGGTGTGGCCGGGCGTCCACACGGCCTGGAGCCGCCACTCGTCGAACTCCACCACGTCGCCGTCCTGCAGTTTCACGTCCGGCTCCACGTACTGGAACGGCGCCCGGCCACCCGAGGGCGCACCGCCACTTCGAGGCGTAGAGGCAGCCGCGGACGTCGCTGGCGCCTCGCCCGGCTTCACGGCCGGCGAGGTCGGGGAGGTCGCACCGGCGGCCGCGGCAGCGTCCACCTCTTCCTGGGGGACGCCGTGGCGCACGAGCCATGCGTCCGACAACTTCGTCCAGGCGACGTTGTCGAGCCAGCGCTCCTGGATCCACTGCCACTCGCGCTCCAGCATGATCACCTGCGCGTCCGGCGACTGCTCCTTCACCCAGGCCGCCATGCCGATGTGGTCCGGGTGCGCGTGGGAGATGAAGAGGCGGCGGATGTCCTTCGGCTCATAGCCAAGCGTCGCCAGTTCCTTCGTCATCGCCTCGATGGCCGGGGGCGTGCCGAAGCCGGCATCGAAGAGGTTCACGCCATCGGCGCCGCGCAGGGCGTAGGGCATCACGTACGGCAACGCCGGCCCCATCATCGGCGTCTTCAACTGAAACAGGCCGGGGACGATCTCCACGGGGGTCCTCTCTGCTTCGGGGCGAACCGCACGAGGGCGGCGTGGTGCTCCGCTACAGGTCCACCGGGCCACGTCCACACGCGACCTCGGAGCCGCGGGAGCATAGCAGAGCGTCCGCTCGGCGGGCTTCGCGATGGGCGATCGCACCAGACCGCATGCAGACGACTCCGCTCGCCCTGAGCCTGTCGAAGGGGCCGGCCGAAGGCCGGACGGAATCCGGCCGGTTCACCCGCTCAGGCAGCAGCCCACCTCGGCGCAACGAAAACGGGCGCCCGAAGGCGCCCGTCGTCAGTTCATGCCGGTTCCGGCTACGAGGAAGTGGAGGAAGACTCGTCGCTCTTCGCGGCGGTCGTCGTCTGATCCTTCTTCTCGTCCGAGTCGTCGCCGCGCGCCTCCGTGCGGAACTCGCGGATGCCGCGGCCCAGCGCACCACCCAGACCCGCCACGCGGCTCGCCCCGAAGAGCAGCGCGAGGATGACCAGGATGATCAGGAGTTCCTGCCAGCCCAGGCTTCCGATCATTCGATACCCCTTCCGGTCCGCCCCATCTGAGAGGCGACCGCCGTGCGGTCATCGTAACACCGCATCAACGAACAGTTCTGTGATCCGCGTGCTCTCAGTCTCAGGATACGTCGAGCCGCCCCTGGTGGATCCGCTTGCCCACGCCATGCGGACGGCGGTTTCCAGATGCGAGACTCTACGCCTGCTCTGAGATGCGTTCCACGAAGACGTGCATCACGCCTCCGCAAATCTTGTCTTCGCCCTCCACGGGCTCGGTCAGGTCCACCACCACCGTCCGAGGCTGGCCGTCGCGCATGGTCTCCATGGCCTCCTGCCAGACCTCGGCCTCGCCGCAACCGCCGCCAATGGTGCCACTGAAGGTGCCGTCAGGCCGCAGCAACATGGATGCGCCCGGCTTCCGAGGCGTGGAGCCTCGCGTGGATGCCACGGTGGCCAGCACGCGCGCCTCGCCGCTCTCGAGCGCCTCGCGGATCTCTCGGTAGACGTCCAGGGACATAACGAGCCTCCGCCCACATGATAACCGCACGAATCCGCCAGATCCGATACAGCGAGAGATCCAGGCTCCTGATCCGTGCGTACCGTCAGGCAGACCGCACGCCTCGAGGCCGTCCTCTTCCAACCGCGGGACGCTTCGAGGATTCGCCCGGAGACCAGAGGCCGGGCGATTCAGTGCAAATAAGCACGAGGGCCGATTGCTCGGCCCCCGTGCCCCAGAGGGAACTTGGCTGCGGTCTGCCCCGTCGTCCTCCTCGAACCCCGGTAGAATCGAGGAGATTCGCGGCGCGTGGGCCGCTGCCAGCGCGAGCATAGCACAGCCGTTTTCGCGCTGTTCGTATCGCAGACCCTGATTCTCGGGTCGCGTTCGCGCCGATCTCCCGACTTCGGCAGATTCGCCACCACAAGAGTGGTGGCGCAGACCTTCTCGCCACCGCACGAGGGCGCGCAGGGACGCCGCTCGTTACGCCTCGGCGCCCTCGACCGCCTCCGAGGCGCCCCGGACCAGCGTCCGCATCCGCGCACCGGTGCCGCCCCGCCGCACGAGGACCATCTCCGCGAGGATCGACACCGCGATCTCTTCCGGCGTCTCCGCGCCGATGTCGAGCCCGATCGGCGTCGCGACGGCGTCGAGGGCCTCCGGCGAGTGGCCTTCCTCCGCTAGGTGGCGCAGCACCGTGGCCGTGCGGCGGCGACTGCCGATCATCCCGACGTACGCCGCGCCGCGCCCCACCGCGCAACGCAGAGCCTCCTCGTCCTGGCGGTGCCCGCGAGAGACCAGCACGACGTACGTGTTCTCGTCGAATGCGATCTCCTGGAGGGCGTCCCCGGCGTCCGAGGCGATGACCGCGTCCGCCATGGGGAAGCGCTCGCGGTTCGCGAACTCCTCGCGGTCATCGATGACAGTCACGGAGAACCCGGCGAACTCCCCAACAGTGGCGAGCGCGAGGCCGACGTGCCCCGCCCCGACGATGACCAGGCGCGCGGGCGCCTCGAACAGTTGGGCCATCACCTCGGCCGCGCCCGCGCCCGCCTGCGAGGGGCGCTCGTGCGCATCGCCGTCAGCGCCGACGTACAGCGTCTGCATGCCGACGCGCGGCACGGTGCCGAACATCGACTCCGCCACCCGCACCACCGAGGCGTCCGCGCCCCCGTGGCCCAGCGAGCCCTCGTGCGATCCGTCGCGGCGCACGATCACCTTGTGCCCCACGACCAGTCGAGGCGGCTCGCCGGCGGAGACCACCGTCGCGACGACGACAGGGGCGTGCCCGCCCAGGGCGCCCTCGATCTCCTGCACGATGCGCACACGCAGCGCTGCGTCCATGGCGTCCCCGCCCTCGGTGGTGGCCCTCGTCACGTCCGTCTTGCCCGCCGAGATCATACGAGCGCGCACGATCGAGGCGTACGAAGAGCCTGATGGCAGCGGCTGGGGGTCAGACGTTGAAGAGGATGTTCAGGACGTCCCCGTCCTGGACCACGTAGGTCTTGCCCTCCGTGCGGAGCTTGCCGGCCTTCTTCAGTTCGCCCATGGAGCCCTTCGCGGAGGCCATGTCCTGCCAGGACGTGACTTCCGCCCGGATGAAGCCGCGCTCCAGGTCGCTGTGGATCTTCCCGGCGGCTTCCGGCGCCGTCGCGCCGCGCTCCACGGTCCATGCGCGCACCTCGTCCTCGCCGGCCGTGAGGAACGAGTGCACACCGAGCAACTCGTACGCCGCGACGATCGCGCGGTCACGAGGTGAGTCCGCCGCCAGGCCCAGGTCCGCGCGGAAGGCCTCGGCGTCCGCGGGCTCCATCTGGGCCAGCTCCGCCTCGATCTTGGCGCACATCGCTGCCACCGCCACACCCGGGGCGCCGTAGCGGGAGCGGAACTCGTCCTCGATGGCCTCGGCGTCGCCGACCTCGTCCTCGCCGATGTTCACGATGAGGAGCACCGGGAGTTTCGTGATGAACTGGTAGGCGCGCAGTTCCTTGTCCTCGGCCTCCGTGAACGACATGGACCGCAGCCCCTGCCCGGACTCCAGGTGCGCCTGCACCCGGCCGAGGAGTTCCCGGTGCGCCTCCATGCCGGAGCGTTCGGCCGCCTTCATCGAGCGCATCTCGGAGTCGATACGCGTGAGGCGGCGTTCGATCAGGCCCAGGTCGACGAAGGTCAGTTCCAGGTCCAACGCCTCGATGTCGCGGTGCGGATCCACGTCGCCGTCCGGGTGCGGGACGGAGTCGTCCTGGAAGTGGCGCACCACGTGCACCAGCGCGTCCATCTTCGCCAGTTCCGTGACGAACTGGCGTGCCGGCCCTTCCGCCCCGAACTCACCGATGGGGTAGTCCACCCAGCGGATCTCGGCGTAGGTCACCTTCTTCGGCTGGAACACTTCCGCGAGGGCATCCACGCGTGGGTCCGGCACCTTGACCACGCCCACGTTCGGCTCCGTACCCGCCGAGTACGCGCCAACCTGCGCCGTCCCCCGCGTGACCGCGTTGAAGACGGAGGTCTTGCCGCTCCGACCCTTGCCGATGATGCCAAGTTCCACGGCCGTCCAGTCTCAGCCCCCACCCCCCGAGCGGCAACTCGTTCGCGGGCAGACAGAGGCGCCGGCAGTCGAGCCATCGAGGGAACGGCCGGGCCGGGCGGTAGCGCCGGCAGACAAGAGCGTCGCCTCGTGCTTCTGACCCCCTCCCCCTCGACGGGGGAGGGTTGGGGAGAGGGTACTCCGCGGGCGACCTCGGACGGCCTACCCGGTGGGCTGGTCCTCGCGTTCTGCCTCGTCCTCGGCGGCCCAGCGTTCCAGGCGCTCGCGGCGCTTCGCCTCGCGTACATCGCGAGTGGCCTCCCGGCGGCCCAGGAAGAGGTAGACCGCCACCACCGTCACTACCGCCGCCCCGATGGCCAGCGGCTCATTGGTGGGGCGCAGCAGGAACCACACGAAGATCGCGAAGATGAACGACCCAAGGGAGCGCTGCCGTTGCTGCCGGCGCTCCTGCTCTCGCGGATCGTCCTCGGCCCGGACGGGACGCTCGCGACGTTTCGGCCGCTTCATCATCGAGGCCCATCGCGGTCGTCGCCGGCGCGGCCGGGCGACCGCAGCTTCGTCTCCAGGCCCAGGAGCAGCGCGGCCAGCACGCCGATGGCGATGCCGATCCCGATGCCCTCCGTCCCGATGAAGAGCATCAGTACCACGCCAATGATGACGCCCACCGTGACGCCGAAGGTGATCCGAGACGCATCGGTCTTCATGCTGCCCCCCAACCCCCGATGCCGGCGCGCGTCACGCCCTACGGGGTGCCGTCGTCGCCCCGAGTCTCGCCCGTACCGTCCTCGTCGTCCGACTTCGCCTGCTGCCCCCACGCAACACCGAGGGCTACCCCGATGGCGATACCGGCCCCCATGCCCGCCGCCCCCATCGACTGCATCAGCGCCGCGCCGAGCGCTACTCCCACCGCGATTCCGACTGCGAGACGGTTGCCCTCGTCCTTGTCCATGGGGTCACCTCCCCTCGCGGCCCACCTCCGCCCGGCCAAAGTCACAGCGCGAGAGGAGGGGGCACTCCAGGCACTTCGGGCGCGTCTTCGTACAGGTCTGCTGGCCGTGCCTCACCAGCAACGCGTGCCATTCATTCAGCATCGTGACGTCCGGGCCAATGCGGCCCAGCAAGAACGCACGATAAATATCGTACTTCCGCGGGCCAGGCGGACAGCCGAGGCGCTCGAAGATTCGGTAGGCGTACGCATCCACCACGAACGTCGGCTTGCGAGCGGCGTACAGCGTCATCGCGTCCGCCGTCTCCGGGCCGATCCCCCAGATCGCGAGCAGGCGCTCGCGCACCTCGTCCACGTCGCCCTCGAGGAGCGCATCCACCGAGCCGCCGCCATCGAGGACGACCGCCTCGCAGAAGGCCTGCAACTTGCGCGCCTTCACGTTGAAGTGGCCGGACGGTCGCACCAGGTCCGCCAGCACGTCGTGCGGCAGGTCCAGGATCGCCTCCGCGCTCATCACCCCGGCGCCACGCAGGTTCTCGAGGGCTGCCGCCGCGCCGCGCCAGGACGTGTTCTGCGTGAGGATCGCGCCCAGGCAGATCTCGAAGCGCTCCTCTTCGGGATCCTCCGCCGCCGTCGGCCACCACTGCTGGTGCCCGTACTTCCCGAGGAGCGCTCGGTAGATCGCGCCCAGCGTGCGCCGGTCCGGCGGCCGCCGCGCCGGCCCCTCCAGCCGCCCCGAGGTCGCGCTCTCCTCGATGCCCGTGCGCCCCGCCTGCAACCGCCCACCCGAGGACCGCGCAGCCATCAGCGGAGCGGCTCCCGACCGCGGGGACTTCGCTCGCCCTGGGCCTGTCGAAGGGGCCGGCCGAAGGCCGGACGGACTCCCGCCAACCACAGCACGGCCGCCCTCACCCGCCGGCCCACCTGGGAATCTTCGCCTTCGGCACCGAGTCGTAGAACGCGATGTACGGCTTCACGTCGATCACGGGGGTGCCGTCCACCAGGTCGAGGCCACGCACCGTCAGCGAGTCCCCGTCCACCCCTCGCAGTTCGCACACCGTGACGCTCACCGGGTTGGGGCGCCCTCCCCGCAGCGCCAGCACTCCCTGCAGCGGCAGCCGCCCGTCCCCGGAGGGATGCGCCGTCCGTCGCGACAGGTATTCCGAGGGGTACCGGTCCAGCCACCCGATCACGATCACGTGCGAGTAGTCGCGCAGTCCCAGCAGCGCCTCGCCGAGCCCCTCGACGAGGTCGATGCGCGACTCCACGCGCGACCAATCCACGCGGCTGACGTCGCCCTCGCCGTTGGTGACGTGCCCGATGGGAGTGAGGGTGATCTCGGCCATGAGGCGGCCATTGTACGAGCGCATCGGGGCCGCTCTTCGCGCACCACACTCGTAGTGCCCGACGCGCCTCGAACGGGCGAGCCTCGTCAGCGAAACACGAGCATTCGGGCGGAATCGCAAGCATCGGAGGGGCCGCGGCGCTGGGGCGCCCGCCATCGGCTTCCGGCGCGCCGGTGGGGGCGCTTTGGTGGCCAGAATCTCCCCAGAAATCAAGGGATCGTGGTATCATTCAGGGGTGTCGGAGCGGCCAGTTAGACCTTCCCCGTCGCCCGACAGCAGGCTCGATCCGGAGCGCTCGTCGACAGCCTCCCCCAGTCGGATCGAGTGCGTGCCAACGGCCCCGATCAGCCCTCCAACATCTGGGGGGAGACGGCCGTAAGTGAACGGGACAGCATGACCACGACCGCCCCGCGGGCCAAGCCCGCGTCCACCTACACAGCCGACAACATCCAGGTGCTCGAAGGCCTGGAGGCCGTCCGCCGCCGCCCCGGCATGTACATCGGCTCCACGGACCAGCGCGGTCTCCACCACCTCATCTACGAGATCGTCGACAACGCCGTCGACGAGGCCATGGCCGGCTACTGCGACAAGATCGTCATCACCATCCACCCGGAGGGTGATGTCACCGTCGTGGACAACGGCCGAGGCATCCCCGTGGGCAAGCACTCCAAGACCGGCCTCTCCGCCGTCGAGACGGTGCTCACCGTGCTGCACGCCGGCGGCAAGTTCGGCGGTGGCGGCTACAAGGTCTCCGGCGGCCTCCACGGCGTCGGCGCCTCCGTGGTCAACGCGCTCTCGGAGTCCCTCGAGGTGGAGGTCCGGCAGGACGGCGCCCGCTGGACGCAGACCTACTCGCGCGGCGTGCCGCAGAGCCCCCTGAAGAAGTCCGGCAAGGTCGACAAGGACGACACCGGCACGATCATCCACTGGATGCCGGACGCCCAGGTCTTCGAGACCCTGGAGTACGACTTCGACACGCTGGTCCAGCGCTTCCGGGAGATGGCCTACCTGACCCGCGGCCTGATGATCCAGTTCATCGACGAGCGTGGCGACGGCCAGGAACGCTCGTTCTTCTTCGACTCCGGCATCCAGGCCTTCGTGCGCCAGTTGAACCGCACCAAGAACGCCCTGCACGCCGAGCCCGTCTATGTCTTCCACGAGACGGACGAGGCCTCCGTGGAGGTCGCGTTCCAGTACAACGAGTCCTTCGGCGAGGTCCTGTATTCCTTCGCCAACGTCATCAAGACCATTGACGGCGGCTCGCACGTCACCGGCTTCCGCACCGCCCTCACGCGCGTGCTGAACGACTACGCCCGCAAGGCGAAGTTGCTCAAGGACAGCGACCCCAATCTCACCGGCGACGACGTCCGCGAGGGCCTGGCCTGCGTCATCTCCGTGAAGTTGTCCGAACCCCAGTTCGAGGGCCAGACCAAGACCCGCCTGGGCAACCCGGAGATCAAGGGCCTGGTGGAGTCCGCCGTCGGCGGCGCGCTCGCACAGACACTCGAGGAGAACCCCTCGATCGCCCGCAAGATCATCGAGAAGTCCCTGACCGCCGCCCGCGCACGCGAGGCCGCTCGCAAGGCGCGGGACCTGGTGCAGCGCAAGGGCGTGCTGGAGGGCTCCAACCTCCCCGGCAAACTCGCCGACTGCTCCGAGACGGACCCGGAGAAGTGCGAGCTCTACATCGTGGAGGGCGACTCGGCCGGCGGCTCCGCCAAGTCCGCGCGCGACCGGCGCAGCCAGGCCGTGCTCCCGCTGCGAGGCAAGATCCTCAACGTGGAGAAGTCCCGCCTGGACAAGATGCTGGAGAACGAGCAGATCCGGAACATCATCACGGCGCTCGGCACCGGCTTCGGCGAAGACTTCGACATCACGAAGCTGCGGTACGGCAAGATCGTGATCATGACGGACGCGGACGTGGACGGCGCCCACATCCGCACCCTGCTGCTCACGTTCTTCTACCGCTTCATGCCCGACATTATCGAGGACGGCCACCTCTTCATCGCACAGCCGCCCCTGTACTCCATCACCCGCGGCCGCAACACCACGTGGCTCTTCGACGACCGCGCCCGCGAGGCGTATTTCAAGGAGCACTCCGACAAGGGCGTCTCCATCCAGCGCTACAAGGGCCTCGGTGAGATGAACGCGGAGCAACTCTGGGAGACC
>CAYTRA010000085.1:0-8839 GCA_964439675.1 uncultured Dehalococcoidaceae bacterium | reverse complement strand
CATCCTCATCGGTCGCCCACCCGTGGGGTACCCGACACCCAGGCCCACCCCGAGGGCCTGGGGGGAGGATTCCGCTCGCCCTGAGCCTGTCGAAGGGGCCGGCCGAAGGCCGGACGGAACCCGAGGGCCCCCCGCTACCCCCGGTACAACCCCAGCCGGTCAATCACCTCACGCACCCGAGGCGGCAGCAGGAACTCCGTCGACTCCCCGCGCGCGACGCGCCCTCGGATGTCCGTGGACGAGATCGCCAGCGGCGACATGCTGACCACGTCGATGCGCTCCTCCACGCCTGGCACTGCCGAGCGCAGCGCCTCCGTCACCAGCGCCCCGTCCGAGTTCGGCCGCCGCGCCACCGCGAGGCGTGCGCACGCGACGATGCGCCCCGGGTCCCGCCAGGCCGGCATGTCCGCCAGCGCGTCGGCGCCCAGGATGAACCACCAGTCCTCCCCGGGCCGCACCAGCGCCTCCAGCGTCTCCGCGGTGTAGGAAGGCCCCTCGCGGTCGACCTCGACGGTCGACACCTTTGCCCAGGCGAACGGCTCGATGGCTGCGCGCACCATCTCCACGCGCGCTCCGGCCGGCGTCACCTCGCGGTCGCTCTTGCGCCACGGGTCGCCGGCCACCACGAACAACACGCGGTCCAGGCGCAGTCCGATGCGAGCAGCATCCGCCAGTGCGAGGTGGGCCAGGTGTGGGGGGTCGAACGTGCCACCAAGCACGCCAACGCGGGGTCGGGAGGACTGTGGCCGTTGGGACGGCTGGGTCACTCCTCCCACCTCACCTCCACGTCGCCCACGCGCACCTGGTCGCCGTCCTTCACGCCCAGCCGCCGCAGCGCGCGGTGCACGCCCATCCGACGCAGCCGGGTGAAGAACTCCTCCCGAGGATCGCGGTCATGGAGGTCCAGCGTCAGCGCGAGCCAGTTCGGCGTCGGCCCGTCGATGACGGCCACGCCGTCTTCGTCGCGGTACGCCTCGTAGCGGCCGGTGCGCTTCGGCGCCGGCGTGAGCACGGGCACCTCCTGGGCGCTCGCCTCCGCCTCCGCGTCCTGCACCTGGCGCAGCGTCCACAGCGCCTGCTGCGCCAGTTCGCGCACGCCCTCGCCGCCGGCGGCGGAGATGGCGAACCACGGCACGTCCAGGGCCTCGAACTCGTCGCGCAGCAGGTCCACGTGTGCGCGGCCGTCCGGGTCGTCGATCTTGTTCAGCGCGAGGATCTGCGGCTTCTCGTCCAGCCCGTGCCCGAACTCCTCGAGTTCTGCGTTGATCATCGCCAGGTCGCCCAGCGGGTCGTCCGCCGTCATGTCGAGGACGTGCACCAGCACGCGCGTGCGCTCAATGTGGCGCAGGAACTCGTGGCCCAGCCCGACGCCGGCGCTGGCGCCCTCGATCAGGCCGGGCATGTCCGCGGCCACGAACGCCTCGTGGCCCACGTAGACGACGCCCAGTTCCGGCTCCAGCGTGGTGAAGGGGTAGGAGGCGATCTTCGGCCGCGCGCGGCTCCAGGCGGTGAGCAGCGTGGACTTGCCGGCGTTTGGCAGCCCCACCAGTCCCACGTCCGCCAGCAACTTCAGGTCCAGCCGCAGCCGCCGCTCGTCCCCGGGAGCGCCGCTCTGCGCGAACTTCGGCGCCTGCCGCGTCGGCGTGGCGAACCGCTTGTTGCCCCGGCCCCCGCGTCCTCCGCGCGCCACCACCACCGAGGCGCCATCGACGGTCAGGTCCGCCACCACCTCGTCCGTGTCGGCGTCGTACACCACCGTGCCCACGGGCACCGGGAGCGTCAGCGAGGGTGCCGAGGCCCCTCGACGCAGGTTCGGGCCACCAGGCACGCCGTCCTGCGCCTTGCGCACGTGGCCGTCGCTGTACGCGTCCAGCGTGGAGACGCGGCGCTGCGCTACCAGGATCACGTCGCCGCCGCGGCCGCCGTCCCCGCCGTCCGGACCGCCGCGCGGCACGAACTTTTCGCGCCGGAAGGAGACGGCGCCATCCCCGCCGCGCCCGGCGACAACGTCGATTTCAATCTGGTCGATCATGATTCAGACACTGCTGGCTGGGTCTCCTGTGGATGTTGATCGCTGAGTCCACAGGGGACAGCGCAGGGGAAGAACGATCAGATCATCGTCATCGTAGTGGTGTGGATCGTGTGCATGCCTCCTCGGAACCCGCGAGGGCACTCGCGATCCTGCCCTTCGAGCCTACGGACATCCCGTGTTGGGGGCGTGCAGGGTTCCCCCACTTACCCACGGCGCCCCTCGTCCGAGGGACACCGAGTGTCGCCTGCAACTCGACAGAAATCGAAAACATGCACAGATGTCCACGCTAAAGCCGTGTTTTGTCCACAGATCGAGCCACAGAACGACTAACCTGCTTGCGCCGTTAGCCTGATGCCAGTAGGGGGTGATCGGTGGGGGTAACGCTGGCGCCAGGGTAGGAGAGGCAGGGAGAGGGGCGTGGTCTCGCCTCCCGGCGAGGGGTCACGCGATACGGCGCGACTGCTCGATCATCTCCCGCAGGCTGGCGATGTCGCGGCGAGTCTCCGGGTCCACCGCCAGCGACTTCTCCATCTTCCGCCATCCGTGGTGGACGGTGGAGTGGTCGCGGCCACCCAGGGCCTGCCCGATCTCGACCAGCGAGCGGTGCGCCAGTTCTCGCATGAGGTACATCGCGATCTGGCGCGGGTACGCCACGCGCTTCTCCCGGCTCACGGACAGCAGCCCGGTACGGTCGATGTCGAAGTACCGGCAGACTATGTCCATGATCAACTCGGGAGAGGGCGGGAGCTTCGGCTCATTCGTCTCCAGCGACGCCAGGGCGGACGACACGACCTCTGGCGAGAGGGACTCGCCCGTGAGCCGGCTGTAGGCCACCACGCGCGTCAGGGAGCCTTCCAGTTCGCGGATGTTGTTCTTGAACCGCGCAGCGATCACGTGCAGCACGTCGTCCCGCACGCGGATGTTCTGCTCCGCCGCCTTGTGCCGCAGGATGGCGACGCGTGTCTCCATGTCCGGCGCCTGCAGGTCCGCGATCATGCCCCACTCGAAGCGGGTGCGCAGACGCTCCTCCAACTGGGGAATGTGCGCCGGACTCTTGTCCGAGGTGATCACGATCTGGCGGCCGGCCTCGTAGAGCTCGTTGAAGGTGTAGAAGAACTCCTCCTGCGTCTGCTCCTTGCCGGCGATGAACTGGATGTCGTCGATCAGCAGGGCGTCCGCAGAGCGGTACCGCTGGCGGAAGTCGTCCATCTTGCGCCCCTGGATCGAGGTGATCAGGGCGTTGGTGAACGCCTCCGCGCTCAGGTAGACCACGTGCTGCCCCTTCTCCAGGAGCGCATGGCCAATGGCATGCAGCAGGTGGGTCTTGCCCAGGCCCGCCGCGCCGTACAGGAAGAGCGGATTGTAGAGGTGGCCCGGCTCGCGCGCCACGCCCTCCGCGGCGGCGAACGCCAGCTGGTTACCGGGACCCACGATGTAGTTGGCGAAGGTGTAGCGCTCGCGCAGTCGAGGGCGCACCGCCGCTGATCGAGGCTGCTCGCCGGACGGCTGGTGCAGCGCCGCCACCTGCGCCTCGTCCGCGCGCAGCGGCTCGAAGCGCACTTCCACCTCGTGGCCGATGATCTCGCTCAGCGTTCGCAGGATGGCGGGGCGCAAGCGCTTCTGCAGCCACTCCGTCACAAACTCGGAGCGGGTCCCCACCGTGAGCAGGTCGTGTTCGTACTGGACGCCAACCGTGCCTTCGAGCCAGGTGTCGTAGTTCGCGCGCGAGACCTGGGCGGACAGCACCTTGAGCGTGGACTGCCACAGCGCGGCGGGATCATCGTGCACGCGGCCGCCTCCGTGACCTTCCAGCAATGCCGCGTGGGGGAGTCAATGCTCCGCTGTCCGAGGGGTCAGTGAACCCTCGACTCCCGTAGTCGAAACCATGGGGGGATTTACAGCGTGAGAGCCCTGAGCCCGTGAAGCAGCCCGTTGTGTCGTTCGTGTCCGGCGGGCCCGAGTCTTGCCGCAACCAGTGGGCCTGCACTGCCGAACGCGACGGACTGTAGCACCGCGTCTTTCGGCCGATCAAGGCTCTTATGTGGAGTCTCCGACCTTTTGAGGGCCAACCCATCCGGCGGCCGCTCGATCCTCTAGAACGCATCACTCCTGGCATCCTCGGGCGGCCAACTTGGTTGCGCTCGTGGTTGTGATCGGCACCGCGACAGCCCACTCGTCGCTATACTGCGCGCCACTTCCGGCGACGAACGCTGACCCTTCCCCGGCGGCGTATCAGGAGGGTTTCATGGTCCAGGAACGTGATGCGAGGCAGGCCAACGGCCTGTTGCTGGCCATCGACATCGGCAACACCAGCTGCGCGATCGGCGTCTTCGACGATCAGGAGATCATCGGGACGTTCCGGATCGCCACGGACCAGGAGAACTTCCCGGACGAGTACGCCATGCTCCTCCTGGGCCTGCTGCGCACAGTCGACGTGGGGCCGGAGCGCATCAGCGCGGCCGTCATGTCCAGCACCGTGCCGCCCCTGGTCCCCACCTTCCAGCAGGTCTGCCGCAAGCACTTCGACGTGGAACCGCTGGTGGTCGGGCCGGGCGTCCGCACCGGCATCCGCGTTCTCTACGACAACCCTCGCGAGGTCGGCCCGGACCGCATCCTCCACGCCGTCGCCGCCCTCGACTCCTACGACCCACCGATGATCATCGTGGACTTGGGCACCGCCTGCGTCTTCGACGCGGTATCGAGGGATGGCGACTACCTGGGCGGCGCGATCGCGCCGGGTGTGGGGCTCGCCTCGCAGGCGCTGTTCAGCCGCGCTGCCATGCTGCATCGCGTCAGCCTGGAGCAGCCCTCCAGCCCCATCGGCCGCAACACCGTGCACTCCATGCAGTCCGGCATCTTCTTCGGATACGTGGAGATGGTCCGAGGCATGGTGCGGCGCTTCAAGGCCGAAGTGGGCGAGGAAGCGCTCGTGATCGGCACCGGCGGCTACGTGGCCGCCTTCGCGGAGGAGGCTGGCTGCTTCGACGCCATCGAGCCGGACCTGAACCTCACCGGCCTCCGCCTGGTCTACGAGGCGAACCAGTGACCGCCCCACTCAACCCCTTCAGCACAGATGCCGCCGGCATCCTCGGCCTCCCCGGGCGTCGAGGCGACCCGCTACGAGGTGCGCACATCGTCCTGGGCGTGACCGGCTCCATCTCCTGCTACAAGGCCGTGGAGGTCGCCAGCCGCCTGGTGCAGGCGGGCGCCAGCGTGGACGTGGCGCTCACCTCGCACGCCACCGAGTTCGTCACCCCCCTCACCTTCCGCTCCATCACCTCGCGCGAGCCCTACGGCGACATGTGGCGCCCCCACGGCGAGTACGGCGAGGCGCACGTGGAACTCGCGAGGCGTGCCGACCTCATGCTCATCGCGCCGGCCACCGCGTCCACGCTCGCGCGCCTCGCGCATGGCCTGGCGGACGACATGGTGTCGCTCACCGCGCTGGCCACCGCCGTCCCGGTGCTCGTGGCGCCGGCCATGGACGCGCAGATGTGGGAGCACCCGGCGAACCAGGCCAACGTCGCCACCCTGACCGAGCGAGGCGTGCAGTTCATCGGCCCCGTCGAGGGCCGCCTCGCGTCTGGCCGGGTCGGCCTCGGACGGCTCGTGGAGCCCGCCGAGATCGTGGACCACGCCCGCGCCCGCCTCGCCCGCGAGCGCGGCGACCTCGTGGGCCGCAAGGTCGTCGTGACCGCCGGCGGCACCCGAGAGGCCATCGACCCCGTCCGGTTCGTGGGCAACCGCTCCAGCGGCAAGCAGGGCTACGCCGTCGCCGAGGCGGCCCGTGACCGCGGCGCGGAGGTCGTGGTCGTCTCCACCGTCTCGCTCCCCGTGCCCGCCACCGTGCGCGTGGTCGCCGTGGAGTCCGCCCTGGAGATGCAGGAGGCGGTCCTGTCGGAGTGCGCGGACGGGGACATCCTGGTCATGGCCGGCGCCGTCGCGGACTACCGGCCCTCGGAGGCTGTCGCTCGCAAGATCAAGCGAGGCGAGGCCGGCGACATCAGCATCGACCTCGTCGAGAACCCGGACATCATCGCCTCGGTCCCCGTCGAGAACGCCCGCCCGGGAGGCCTCGTGAAGGTCGCCTTCGCCGCAGAGACGGACGACCTGATCGCGAACGCGCAGAAGAAGTTGGCCAAGAAGGGCGCCCGCCTCATCGTCGCCAACGACGTATCCAGCACAGACGCCGGCTTCTCCGTGGACACCAACCGCGTCGCCATCCTCACCGACCAGGGCGGCCGCCAGGACCTGGACCTCACCACGAAGTACGACGTCGGTCACGCCATCCTCGACCACGCCCTCGCCTACCTCGAGGGCTAACCGACATCGAGGGGGGGCGGCGACTCCGACCCCCTCCCCCCTCGCGGCGGAAGGTTGGGGTGGGGGCAGAGGGCGCTCTCGCGTTACGACTTCACCGAGGCGAGCAAGACGCCCCACCAGCCGTTCGTCCCTAACGGGGACGCCTAGGCGGCGCGGGGGTGGGCCGTGCGCGCGGCGCGCGCTTCGAGTTCGGCGGCGCGACGGCCGAAGAAGGCCCGCACCTTCGGGTAGCCGGCGGACTGCAGCCACATGGCCACCATCAGCGCCAGCAGCGAGATCAGCGTGCCGATCAGCGTGTCGAAGAAGTAGTGGTTGGCCGTCGCCATCACCGCGACCGTCTGCGCGACCAGCACGAAGACCGCGCCACCCCGGACCAGCCAGTTCGTAGTGGCCATGAACAGCACGAACGCGAGCAGCACGGACCAGCCCACATGCAGCGAGGGCACGGCCGCGAACGGGTTCACGAACGGCTTCATGGAGGACGCCTGGTAGGACAGGTTGGAGAACTGCTCGATGGTGTCCACGAAGCCCCACTCCGGTAGGTAGCGCGGCGGGGCGACGGGGTAGGTGAAGTAGACGATCAGCGCGAAGCCGCCGGAGATCAGCAGTGCGTCCCGCAGCAGCGTGTAGTGGAAGCGGCTCTTGAAGAACATGAAGAGGCCCAGGCCCACGATGAGCGGGAAGTCCATCCAGAAGTAGACGAAGTTGAAGAACTCCACGCGCCAGGACTCGGCGAGCGCCCAGGAGTTGAGGGCGGGTTCGAAGAGCAGGCCGGCGGCCTTCTGCGCGTCGATGATCGCACGGGCGTTGGCCAGCGCCTCGCCGGTGCGGTCCACGACGCCGCCACGCACGATGAAGTAGAGCAGGAAGCCGAAGGCCACCAGGCCGATCTCGACCAGGTCGAACCAGGAGACATTGCGCCGGGTGGGGGCGGTCGCCTGGTGGATATAGCGGTAGATCCGAGCCTGCATACAAGCGATACCTGCACGGTGTCCTCGACCCGCTTTCCGGAACCGAGGTCACCACTAACGTTCAAAGATCATACTCGGCGGCGCGTGTGTTGTCGCCGCTAAAGCGGCACGACTATCCTCGCGCTGTCGCGCCTCCTCTCTCCTGAACGCTCGTCCGCGCCGCCTGGTTCCCGCGCGGGGATCCGCCGCGCCGGACGAGGGCATCGAGGGGTGGCCGGCGCGAGCGCAGCGCAGAAGAGGAGTTCGCATGCAAATCGCGGTCGAGGCGGGGAGCATCACGGGGATCGACGCCGACACGTACGTGGTGCCGCTGGCGCAAGGTGTGCGCTCGCTCACTGGCGCAACAGCGGAGGTGGACCGCGCACTGGGCGGCACGATCGCCTCCATGCTCGCGGCGGGCCACATCCAGGGGAAGTCGAGCGAGTTCACCGTGCTGCCGGCGGCGCGGCGCATGAAGGCGCAGCGCGTGGTGGTGTACGGCGTGGGCGAGCGCTCGAAGCTGACCACCATCGCCCTGCGTGACCGGATGGGCAGCCTGGCGCGGAGCCTGCGCGGCATCAACGCCGGCCGCGTCGCGATCTCGCTGCAGGAGGCGCCCGCCGGCGACGCGGAGGACGCGGGCCAGGCCGCCGCCGAGGGCGTCGTGCTGGGCCTCTACCGCTTCGACAAGCACCACACCCGCGAGGGCGACAAGCCGCAGCACACGCTCGGCGACGTGACCTTCGTGGAGACCTCGACGCGGCGGGCGGCGCAGACGCGACGCGGGGCGGACGCCGGCGTGATCGTGGCGGAAGCCACCAACATGATGCGCGACCTGGCGAACGAGCCCGCCAACCTGATGACGCCCACCATCGTCGCGGCGCGTGCGCAGCAGATGGCCGCAGAGGTGGGCCTGGAGTGCAAGGTCATCGAGCGGGCGGAGGCGGAGCGCCTGGGCATGGGCTCCTACCTGTCCGTCTCGAATGGCTCGATCCAGCCGCCGAAGTTCATCGTCCTCACGCACAACGGCGCTCGCACGCGCGGACGCTACGTGGGGCTGGTGGGCAAGGGCATCACCTTCGACACCGGCGGCATCTCCCTGAAGCCGCCCGAGGGCATGGACGCCATGAAGGGCGACATGAGCGGGGCAGCCACCGTGATCGCGGCCATGAGCGCCATCGCGCGCCTCAAGTTGCCGGTCAACGTCATGGCCATTGCGCCGTGCACGGAGAACATGCCCAGCGGCTCCGCCACCAAGCCCGGCGACGTGGTCTACGCCATGGACGGCCAGTCCATCGAGGTGCTGAACACGGACGCGGAGGGCCGCCTCGTCCTGGCGGACGGCATCGCGTACGCGCGGGCCAACGGCTGCAACACGATCATCGATGTCGCCACGCTCACGGGCGCGATGTCCGTGGCGCTGGGCAACGTGCGCATGGGCGCCTTCACCAACAACGACCGCCTCTGGCAGGAGGTGGAGCGCGCGGCGGAGGGCGTGGGCGAGCGCATCTGGCGCTTCCCCATGGACTCCGAG
>CAYTRA010000084.1:0-8902 GCA_964439675.1 uncultured Dehalococcoidaceae bacterium | reverse complement strand
GATCGCCTGCAGGTCGTCGTTCTGGTGGATACCCACGGACGTGTCCCACACCACCTCGTGCGTCTCCACGTCCACCGCGATCACGCGCCCCACCTTCCCGGAGGCGATGGCCACCTCGCGAGGTGCATCGCCCTCGGACGGGCGGATGGCGGCGAGGATGGGGGACGACTGCAGGTCGTGGTCGAAGAGGCCGTGGGGTACGGCCTGGTAGTGCCAGCGCAGTGCCCCCGTGACCAGGTCCAGCGCCACCATGGAGGACGTGTAGAGGTTCGCGCCGGGCCGGCTGGTCCCGTTGGGGAAATCCACCGTGCCCGGGTACGGCCCCGCGTTCCCCGTCCCGAAGTAGGCCACCCCTCGGTCGAGGTCGACGGCGGGAGGGCTCCACACGCCCCCGCCGCTGTTCACGGCGGGGTTACCCCAGAAGCCGTCCTCCACCACCTGGAAGCGCCAGCGCTCCTGCCCCGTGGCCAGGTCCAGCGCGAAGATCACGCCGCTGTTGCCGGCCACGTGCGCCAGCGTCCCGGTGCCCACCAGCACCACGTCGCCGGCGATCACTGGCTGGAAGCCGTCCAGCGTGAGCGATGCCTCCCACTGGAACTCGCCAGTGGCGGCGTCCAGCGCCACCACCGACCGCCCGCCCACGGACACCACCACGAGGCCCCCACCGACCGATGGCCCGTTCGGCCCGGAGACGGGGATGCCCACGTCGTACCGCCAGCGCACGGCCCCGCTCGGCAGGTCGATGGCGGTGACGCCGCTCTGCAGGTCCTGCACGTACACGGTGTCGCCGACGACCACCGGCGCGCCCGCCGCCGCCCCGTACGGCCCGACGCCGCGGAACGGCGCGCTCCACGCCTCGACAAGCCCACCGACCGAGGCCTCGTCGATGGCGCTCGCGCGGGCGCGCGTGTTGGCCGGCCCGCCGTTCGCGCTCGCCCAGTCCCCGTCCTCCACGGGGATCGCGGGCGCCGCCTCTGCCGCCGCCCCAGGCGTCGAGGTCGCCTCGGCGGTTGGGTTGCCCCCGGCCGCCGGCGTGTTCGTGGGCACGGCCGTCGCGTCGTCCGGCGAGGCGGACGAGGAGTCACACGCGACGAGCAGAGCGGCGGTGACCAGGAGTGCGCGGAGCGCGGAAGGCGTGGCGAGCCTCTGGGGCGCGAGTCGTCCGGGTGCGGTCAACAGGCGGGCCTCGCCCTCAAGGGTGTCGGGTGTCGTGCGGCGACTGAGGATATGCGACGGAGGGGCGGAACGTCCGCTACGCGCGCCCTTCCCCCGTCAGCGTCAGGCCCACGATCGAGGCCACCAGCAGGCCGATGAGCGTCAGGCGCAGGGCGTTCGTCGGCTCCTCGTACGCCACGATGCCCACTACTGCCGCGCCCACCGCGCCGATCCCCACCCACACCGCGTACGCCGTGCCGAGGGGGATCGAGCGCGTCGCGATGCTGATGCCGAGCATGCTCACCGTCAGCACCGCCAGCATCAGCGCCGTCGGCACCGGCCGCGTGAACCCCTCCGTGCGAGGCAGCAGCGAGGCCCACCCCACCTCCAGGAGTCCGGACAGCACCAGGATCAGCCAGGCCATGAGTCGCCTCCCGCTCCGACCCCCGTCTTTGCGTCACCGGTACGGGGGACCCTCGTCGGTGGGCCGGGAGGCCCAATGGCAGGATACCGGGCCGGCCGGACACCGGCACCGTCCCGCCGCGAGAGGCGTGGGTGAGCGGTCTCTTAGCAACTGCATTACACCCCCGTCGGGGACGTGTGGATAAACTCAGAGTGCACCCACCCGGAGTACGACAGAGATGAACAACCTCAAGACCGCCGTGTTGCTCGCCGCTATCAGCGGCCTCCTGATCGCCGTCGGCGGCGCCCTGGGCGGCATGGGTGGCGTCATGCTGTTCGGGCTGATCGCCCTGGCGATGAACTTCGGTTCCTACTGGTTCTCTGCGGACATTGTGCTGCGCTCCACCGGCGCGCACGAGATCACCCGAGACCAGGATCCCCGCCTCTTCGAGATGATCGGGGAACTCGCAGGCGTGGCAGGCATGCCGATGCCGCGGGTCTACGCCATCGACTCGATGCAGCCGAACGCCTTCGCCACCGGCCGCAGCCCTCAGCACGCCGCCGTCGCGGTGACCGCCGGCATCCGCCAGTTGCTCTCGGAGCGCGAACTGCGTGCCGTGCTCGGCCACGAACTGGCGCACGTAAAGAACCGAGACATCCTGACGTCGTCGATCGTCGCGTCCATCGCCTCCGCGATCTCCATGATCGCGTGGATGGGCTTCTTCTTCGGTGGCAGCCGCGACAACAACGGCGGCGGCGGCCTCCTGGCCCTCATCGTCGCCCCGATCGCCGCCACCCTCATCCAGCTCGGGATCTCCCGCTCCCGGGAGTACGAGGCGGACAACGACGGGGCCGAGATCTCCAACGACCCGGAGGCCCTCGCCTCGGCGCTCCAGCGCATCGAGATGGGCGCCCGCCGCGTGCCGATGCAGGTCCCGGAGTCCACGGCCCACCTCTTCATCGCGAACCCGTTCGCGGGCGTCCGCGGCGCGAACCTGTTCTCCACCCACCCCCCCACCGAGGAGCGCGTGGCGCGCCTGATGAAGAAGGCCGGTTCCGCCCGCAACTAGCGGCGGGACATCGACCGAGGCAAGCAAGGACCACCAAGAAGGGGCGCCCAGGGCGCCCCTTCTCCATCGGGCCAACTCGTCGCGGGGCCTCGCCACCGGGGTAGCCCTCGACGGTTCGAGGGCCCTCGATCCGCTCGCGCGGGCTACAGCATCTCCTCGCGCTGCTGCCGGGCGCGGCTGGCGCCGATCATGGTCGTGACGCTCTTCTCCTCCTCCGGAGGAGGAATCACAGCCGGCAGCCCCAGCGAGTCGAGCCACAACTCACGGGCCCAGCCCATCGTGTGGTAGAGGTGCATGTCTTCCTGCTCCTCAACCTGTTCGTAGGCCTCCTTCAGCGCGGAAGCCATGTCCCCGTCCACGTGCTTGATCAGCTCGCCGATGATCTCCCAGTTCTGGTGGTCCTTGGACTCCGCCTCCACCACCGACTCGGCGGCGGTCAGTTGCGCTGCCGGCTTGCCGGCCTGCTGTAGCGCCGTCTTCATGGCCGCGACCAGGCTCTCCGCCTTCGCCTTGATCACCTGGCGTCCGGGACTGTCCGTTGCCGGGTCCAGACCGACCTTCTCAAAGACTTCCTTCAGGATGCGTTCGTGGTCCTGGGTCTCCGCCAGGTACTTCTCCATCTCCTTCTTGAAGTCCGGCTGATCGGCGCACTCGATGGCCTGCTTGTAGACGGCCTGTCCGCCGATCTCTGTCTCCAGCGCCTGGTAGAGCAGTTCGTGGATCTGTTCAGTCTTCGGGCTTGCCTTCGCCACGTGTACCTCCGCTATGCGCCCGTAGGCGTGCTGACGCCGACGGCAAGGGAGAGCCGCCCGGCTGTCGCGACGCTACGAGGGGTACCCATGCGCGCACGTAAAGCGACGCGCTTGAGCGTCGCCATCTCATCGCACGGCGGGTTCCAGGAGATGAGAACGAGACGAGTGGCTACGCGCCCGGCAGCGTCACCCGCACCACCGTGCCGCGCTCGGAGCCGCACCGCGAGTCGATCGTCAGCGTCCCGCCCATGCGAGACACCAGCCGTGCCGCCGTCGGAAGGCCGAGGCCAAACCCACCCGGGGAGGCGTCCCCGCGGACGCCTGACTGGAGGATCGCCTCGCGTTGCTCGGCGGCGATGCCGCGGCCATTGTCGCGTACGGACACTTCCACCTCGCCGCCCTCGATGCGCCGCCAGGTCACACCGATGCGAGGCGGCACGCCGGGAGCGCCGTACTTCATCGCGTTCTGTAGCAGGTTCTCGAAGACGCGGAAGAGCGCTGTCTCATCGCCGCGCACCGCGGGCAGGCGGCCGGCCACGGCAACCTCGGCACGATGTTCGCGCATGCTGCCCGTGAGCGCGTCCAGCACGTCCGAGACGACGTGGCCGAGGTTCACCACAGGGTCGAGGGCTGCCGCCACATCGGCCTCGGCCGAGCGGGCTCGCAGCGTGGTCTCCACCACCGTCTGCGCGCGCCCCGTGACCGTCGCGCACTGGCGGAGCGCCGCTTGCGCCTCCGGCGAGATGTCGCCGAAGTGCCCCTGCGCGATCAGTTCCAGGTAGGACGAGACGGTGAGCAACGGCGCCCGCAAGTCATGAGCGACCGAGCGCACCTCGTCTCGGACTTCGTCCCGCAGGGAGTCCCGCACGGCGGCGCGCTCGGCCTCGAGGGCCAGCGCGCGCTCATCGGCGCGGGTCTGCCGGCCGAGGACGATGCCGCCGCCGATCATCAGGCACGCCACCGCGTACACGCCCGCCTCGCGGGGGTCGCTCGCCAGCAGCGAGGCGACCGTGAGCCCCAGCAGCGCGCCCAGCCCGGCGAGCACGGTGAGGACGAAGGGGTGCCGCTGGATCGGAAGCACTGCGGCGCGGACCGCCTCGATGCTGAGGCCTGACGGCGCGTGCCGCTGATGGTCGAGCGCGTGCATAACTGCTCCCCGCCCCGTGGCTGCGCCTACCATGGCGGAGTTCCGTCGGAATCCGTATAGGGGTTCTCCCTGAATTGTTGAGAAGTGTTGAATTTGTGACCCCAACCGTCGCCCGCCACGGTGGCCCGCGCTCCACCAGCCGAGGACGTCGTGGACGCTGAGGCCACCCTGCGCGCCCGGCTCGCCGAGGAGTGTCCAACCGGACTGATGGCCCACATCGACCGGGTGGTCGCGCTCGCGGACGAACTCGCGCGCCGGTGGGGCCTCGGCGTCCCGCTCGCGCGGTACATGGCCCAGGCGCACGACGTCGCCCGCCACCTGGGGAACGCCGAGTGGCTTCGACGCGCCGAGGCGTACGGCATCCCGATCGACCCGGTCGAACGCGAGGCGCCGGTGCTCCTCCACGGGCCCGTGGGGGCGGAAGAACTGCGCCGCCGCTTCGATGTGACGGACGAGCGCGTGCTGCACGCCGTCTGGTGGCATACGCCCGGGCACCCGGACTACCCGGACGAGGCGTGGGCCATGTTCGTCGCGGACAAGGTGGAGCCGGACAAGGTGCGCGACTGGCCCGCCCTGGACGACGTGCGGCGGCTGGCCCTCGAGGTTGGCCTGAAGCCGGCGGCGTTGCGGTACCTGGACCTGCGGATGGAGGAAGCGGCCCGGGAGGGGTACCCGGTGCAGCCGCAACTGCTCGCCACGCGGGAGTACCTGGTGGGGGAGGTGCGGGGCTAACCGCTCGAACCTCGCGGTCTCGTTCACGACTGCAGGAGTGGCCGCGGACGGTGTGGACAACTCCTGACGGGCACCCCTTGCGGTACTAGAACAGGTGTTCTACTTTCGCTCTCCGGTCGGGACTACCGATCCGGAAGCGAGAGGCTCCGCGAGGTGAACGGCTTCTGGACCGCCAGCGGCGCAGCCGAACAGGCCGCCATCGCCGCATCCAGCGCCTGGAACGCATCCTACTTCACACGACGTGCGTTGTGGGCGGGCAACCGCGCCCGTCGAGTGGCGGCGTCGCTCCTGGCGTTGCTCTCTGCCGGCGTCGCGATGGAGGCGCTCGCCGGGCTGCCCGTCGCCGACACCTCGACAGAGGTCGCGCGACGCGTGCCGCTGCTGCTCGCCACCACCGGCGTCGCCTACCTCGTGTCCTACCGGCCGGGCGCCGCCGCGAGCGGGGATGCGGAGGGCTCGCGATGACCTCCGCACCCACGCCAGCCCACCCCACCCGGGACGCCGTGCGCGCCGGCGAGTACGAGCGCGCCGCGCTGCGACTGCTCTACGGCTTCCTCGTCGCGCTGGACGAGACCGCGCCCGAAGCGCGCGAGGAACTCCTGCACCTGATGACCGAGCGATACCGGCCTGACCGGCACCCGGATGAGCGAGGGAGGCCTCGATGACTGACATGCGCCTCCGCGCCCGCGAGCGCCACCGCCGGCCCACCTCCTTCTACGAGCGCGCCCTGAGCGCGTCTGACCGTGACCTGCTGCTGGACGCGGCGGAGGTGGAGGGCCTGGACGACGAGGTCGCGCTGCTGCGCTTCCTGGTCCACCGGATGCTCGAGGAGCAGCCGGAAGACCAGAAGACGCTCGAGTCCGGCCTGCGTCTGCTCATCCAGGCGTTGACCGCCCGCCACCGCCTCACCGGGGGCGAGGCGACGAACCTCACGGAGTCCGTGGCGGACGTCCTCCGCCACTTCGGTGACCAACTGGCGTCCGTGGGCATCGAGGGGGGCGGCCATGACTAGGCGTCGCCCCGATCCCATCGGCGATGCCGTGCGCGGACTCCTCGGTGTGCGCGCACGGTCGAGGCGTCCCGAGCCGGCGACCGACAGCCGAGACGTGCCGGCACGCCTCGCGGCGCTGGAGCGGGAGGTGCAGGAGGTCCGCACGCGCATCCACGCGCTGTTCTTCGCCGTGCTCACGGCCGGGCTGGGCGACCTGGCGGGACGGCTGGTGCTCGGATGACTGCCGCAACGATGACCGCCGTAGCGACGGCCAGTGCTCCCGTCACGCCGGCCGGGCTGCCCCGGCTGCGCCCGTACCAGGCGGAGATCGCCCGCGCCATCCTCGCGCGCGTGCTGGGCCAGGAGGGCGGCTCCATCTCCGTGGAGGTCGCGCGACAGGGTGGGAAGAACGAGGTGTCCGCGCAGGTGGAACTTGTCGCGTTGCTGGCACGCCTCGAACGCGGCGGGGCGATCGTGAAGTGCGCGCCTACGGCCGTGCCGCAGGCGCGGATCTCGATGGAGCGCCTGCGCGCCAGGGCGTCCGAGGCGGGACTGGACGGGTTGGTGCGCCGGCAGGGGAACACGGTGCGCTGCGGCCGCGCGCGGGCGCATTTCCTGTCGGCGGAGCCCGGCGCCAACGTCGTCGGCCACACCGCCTCCATCGCCCTGGAGGTGGACGAGGCGCAGGACGTGGCGCCGGACAAGTTCGACCGCGACTTCCGGCCCATGGCCGCGTCCACGGAATCGCCGGTCATCTACAACGTCACACCCTGGGGCCCCGGCTCGCTCCTCGCGAGGGCGCGCGCGGAACACCTGGAGGCGGAGCGGCGGGACGGCCGCCGGCGCTGCTTCCGGTACGACTGGGCCGCGGTGGCGGAGCACCTGCCCGCATACGCGCGGTACGTGGAGGGCGAACGCGACCGCCTGGGCGAGCGGCATCCGCTCTTCCGCACGCAGTATCTGCTGGAGGAGGTGGACGAAGCGGGCCGCCTCTTCGATGAGGCCACCCTCGCGCAGATGCAGGGCGAGCACCTGCGCCAACGATCGCCCCGGCCGGGGGAGCGGTACGTCGCGGGGCTCGACCTCGCCGGGCCGGAACTCGCATCGATGGTGCGCGGGGGCGGACAGGGCACGACGGACCGGGACTGGACCGTCCTGACGATCGCTCGCGTTCGCCAGCAGGGGCAACGCGGCCTGGCCTGCATCGAGGTCGTGGAGCACCAGGCCTGGCGGGGTGAGGCGACCGAATCGCTCCTCGATGCGCTGGCGGACCGCCTCCGCCTCGTGTGGCGCGTGCGTCGGCTGGCGGTGGACGCCACCGGCGTGGGTGCGCCCGTGGCGGACCTGCTGTCGGCACGCCTCGGTGCTGGGGTGGTGGAGGCGGTGCCGTTCACGGCGGAACGGAAGTCGCGGCTGGGGTTCGCGCTGCTGGCCGCGGCGCACTCCGGACGGCTGCGCCTGTACGTGGGCGACGGCAGCCGCGAGTACGTGGAGTGCCGCAAGCAACTGGCCTGGGCTCGGGCGGACTACCGCGAGTCCGGCTCCATGCGCTTCGACGTCGACCCGGCGCGAGGGCATGACGACTACCTGGTGAGTTTGGCGCTGACCGTCGCGGCGGCGGGCGCGGACGGTGGTCCGCGCGTGGCTCGCGGCGCACGCGCTGGAAGTGAGGTTGAGCAATGACGACCGCGACCATGCTGGCGCCGGAGCGCGCGCTGTACGGCTCCCCGCTGCCGGTGATCACCCGGCAGGGCGAGCGCAGTGTCCGCAGCGACGCGCTGCCGGAGCACATCGAATACCGGGACGACGGGTGCGACCTGTTCCCCTCGTGCCTGTCGTGTCCGCTGCCGCGCTGCCGGTACGACGTGCCGGGCGGCGTGCGGGCGCTCCTGAACCAGGAGCGCGACCACCAGATCCGCGTCCTGCGGGACGACGCCGGCCTGTCCGTGGACGAGATCGCGGAGCGCTTCCAGGTCTCCCGCCGCACGGTGTTCCGCGCCCTCTCCCCCGGCGGCGCCACCTGCCGCACGGACTCCCGAGGGCGCTCGTACGCATCGAGGGAGACGCGCGGCACGCGGGGCGCGGGCGAAGGAGACGCCGCGTGACCCTCGGGTCGCTGCGGGCGCCCGCGCGACCGGTGGAGGAGGTCCCGCTGCCGAGCATCCTCGCGCAGCGGGACACCGACCGCCTGCGTCGCTACCGGGAGTACCTCGACTACCACGAGGGCCGTCGCGGGGCGCCGCCTCGTCGAGGGCGGGAGCGGGCGCTGGTGTTCAACTACGCCCGCTCGATCGTGGAGAAGGGCGCGTCCTACCTCGTCACGGACCACCGCCCGAGGGTGACCGCCGCGGCGAGCGACGCCATCGCCTCGGAGGCGGAGCGCGTGCTGGCAGAGGCCTGGGACGCCAACGACCTCGCGAGGTTGGACATCGAGACGGAGGTGGACACGGCGGTCCTGGGGGACGGCGCGTACAAGGTGACGTGGTCGGAGGATGAGCAGCGCGTGGTGGTCTCCGCGCCGGACGTGCAGGGCCTGTTCGCGTGGTGGGCCGGCGACGACGTGCGCCGACTCTGGCGCGTGGCGACGCGCTACACGCTCGACGCGGACTCGTACGCCTCGATGGTCGGGCACGCGCCGAGGGCGGTCGCGGGC
>CAYTRA010000083.1:0-8921 GCA_964439675.1 uncultured Dehalococcoidaceae bacterium | reverse complement strand
AGCCGGAGCCAATGATGGCGGTGATGGACTCGATCTCAGAGGAGGCCTGACCGACGAAGCGGTCCTGGCCCACGAGGTTCGCCTCCATGTAGGTGAGCATGGTGGTGGCCGGGGAGATCGGGTAGCCGATGAAGGACTCCACGCCGCCGGCAATGGCGCCAATGGCGGCGGCCTCGTAGCCGCGGATCATGATGCGCGGCTCGGTGTGCGTGGGGGCGGGGTCCAGGTCTTCCAGTTGCAGGCCGGTCTTGGCCGCCTCGTCCACGCCCATCTGCAGCGCGGCAATGTTGCCCTGGACGATCTTTTCGTCGCCCGGGCGGCCACGGCTCCAGCGCTTGGTGATGAAGGCTTCCAGCGCCTCCACGCTCACGCCGGCCAGCTTCGCCACCGCGCCAATGAGGATGATGGTGGACGCCAGCGGGTTGCCGGCCTCGCGGGCCATGCGGTCCGCGGGGAGGCCGAGCGCGCGGGAGTTGTCCGCCACCTCGAACTCTTCGGAGTTGTAGACGACCAGGCCGCCTTCCCGGAGGTCCGGGAGGTTGGCGTCGTAGGCGTACTGGTTCTGACAGACCAGCACGTCCAGGTAGTCGCCGGGGGTGAGGATGGGCTCGGAGGAGATGCGCGCCTGGCCCCACGCCGGCCCGCCCTTGATCTGGGAGGGGAACGTGCTGAAGGTCAGGACGTGATAGCCGCCGGCGGCCGCGGCGGAGGCCATTAGTTCGGCGCCGCCGACCACTCCCTGTCCGCCTTCGCCGGCGAAGCGGACCACCAAGTTCTTGCTCATGAACCGCCTGTTCCCCTGCCCGCCGCGTCAGCGGACGAAAAGGGGACAGCAGGGGCCGGGAGGTGGGAGCGGGCCATAGGTCCGATCCCTGGACCGGCTACCGCTGGATGGCCCTGTCCGGTTCCCCCAACCGGGCAGGACTGCCCTTTACGGCCGCACGCGACGCCACTGTTCGGCGCGTCTGCGCACTGCCCGCATTATCGGCTGCCGGAGCCGGTAGGCTCAAACAGGACGCGCGGGTAGCCCAATGATACCAATGCCTGCCGGTTGAGCGTCCAATCACCACCGGTGCGGACCGCGCGCTCACCGGCACGTGGCCGTAGAATCTCCCCATCCGGAGGGCGACCGCGCCTTCCGAGGCCATCGACGCTCATGTGACCGCCATGCGACACCCGCGTCAGGAGAGCACCTCGTGGTGAAGGCTTACGTCCTCATCGTCACGCAGCCCGGGGCGACCCGCCGCCTGGTGGAGGCGATCCGCCGGCTGGACCTGGTGCTGGAAGTCCACGAGGTGATGGGCCCCTACGACATCGTCGCGGAGATCGAGACGCAGAGCCTGCAGGACATCCCCGGCCTGCTGCAGGAGCAGATCCGCGGGCTGGAGGGCATCCAGTCCACCACCTCGCTGGTCGCGTTCCCGTCCTAGACCTTCTTAGACGTAGCCCGCGTGCACCCTTTCCGTCCTTCCCCCTTGTGAGGGGAAGGGACGGGCAGGGGCGGAGCATTAGTTGGGGCTCCTTCGCTGCTGTCGGCCCCTCGTGCCTGGTATGTGACGTCTGGGCCGGGGGGCTGCTGTGGTGTCTGTCCTTGGACCGCCGCTGCGGAGGGCTGCCGGTGCGCAGGATCGAAGCATGTCCCCTCGGGCGCGCGAGGGAGGTTTGGTGGTAACGCCAAGCCGTGCTCGGCACTATGGAAAGCCTACCGTCCGCTCGGGAGGGTCCCGACGAGGCGGTATGTGCCGCCTCGGGGTGCGATGTGTACCGACGGGCGCTCCCAACCACCGGGGAGGGACGGCCGGACCACTGTCCGACGGGGCTCCGGGCCGGCCGCATACATTTGCTGGAGTGCCTCGGAATCCTGGCCTGCTTCCGTGTCTGGGTTGCTGGTGCGTTCTCCTGGTGCTGCGGGGTCCAAGGGCGTGGGTTGAGCGCGCTCTACTTCGATGCGCGGAGTGTGGGACGACGGGCGGGGAGCGCGAACGCAGGTCTGGCACAGCGCGTGCCGGCACGCCAGTAGCGGCTCGCCAGTAGCGGCTCGCCTACGAGCGGGCGGCCACAGGGCCAGGCTCTTCTTCAGCCTCCCGCTCCGTGCTCACGCCTCGGAGGTCGGGTGAGACCAGGAAGATGAACACGGCGAAAGCCGTGACCGAGAGCCCGCCGAGGGCGACCGAGAGCGAGGCGCCCAGCACCTCCGCCACCAACCCCGCCGGCAGCGCGCCCACCGAGGCGAGGAACCACGTCATAGACCACACGCCCATCACGCGGCCTCTGAGGTCGTCCGGGACGAGCATCTGGAGCGTGGTCATGCCGATGTTCAGGTACATGGCGGAGAAGAAGCCGGCCGCGAAGAGCAGCGCCATGGAGAGCGGCATGAAGCGGCTGCTGGCAAACCCGGCGATCAGCAGGCCAAAGAGCGCGGCGCTGCCGATCATCACGATCCCAGCGTGACGGCCGCCGCCCACCTTGATGATCGCCACCGTCCCCAGCACCGACCCGACGCCGGTCGCCGCCTCCAGCAGGCCGAACCCGATCTCGCCGACCTCCAGGATGTCGTTCGCGAAGACGGGCATGAGGAACTGGTAGGACATCCCGAAGACCGAGGTGAAGAACGACAAGCCGATGGTCGCGAGGAAGATGCGGGTGGCGAAGATGTAGCGGAGGCCCGTCCACATGTCGTCGCGTTCGCCCTCGACGAGCACGCGTGCCACCCGCGCCCGCGGTCGCAGCGTGGCCATGAGGACGGTGGCGACGCCGACGCCGAGCGCGGTGACCAGGAACGCCTCCGCCGTGCCGATGACGGCCAGGAGCACGCCCGCCGCCGCCGGCCCCACGATGCGCATGGAGGACCAGATCATGGAGGAGAGCGCGACCGCGCTGGGCATCACGCGCATCTCGATGAGCCGCGGCATCAGGCTCTGGTACGCGGGGTTGCCCAGCGCCGCGAGGATGCCCGTGACGATGGACCACGCGATCACCACCCAGATGTTCGCCAGGCCGGCGAAGATCAGGACGGGTAGCGCCAGTGCGGCGAGCGCGTACGCGCCCTGCGAGTAGACGATGACCTTCTGGTCGTTGAATCGGTCCGCCAGCACGCCGGCCGGCACGCTGAGGAGGATCGTGGGCAGCGATCCGGCCACGGCGACGATGCCGAGCCACATGGGCGAGCGGTCTAGTTCCACGGACACCAGCCACGGCAGGCCGATGATGCGGAACTGCAGGCCCAGCACTCGACAGATCTGCGCCAGCCAGTAGCGCCGGAACTCCGGGTAGGAGAGCGCGCCCCAACGAGGCACCGGCGCCGCGCCTGGCGTGGGGCCCGACGCGGGGCCGGGAGCCGCCGCGCTCACGGGCGGCCTCGGTGCGGCCGCCCGTGCCGTCGCTCGGGGCCGGGACGGGGTGCTAGCGGACGTGCGCCTGCAAGAAGGCGTCGGCGATGGTGAGCCACTCGTGCTCCATGTCCCAATAGGTCTGGTGTCCCGCCTTCTCCAGTGTGACGGATCGAGCGGGGCCGATGGCCATGTCCATGTCCTGCAGCGTCTGCGCCTCCAGCACGTGAGAGCGTCCGCCCCGGATGAAGAAGATGGGGCGGGTGATCGTCTTCGCCTCGTCCCACAGGTCGGCTGGCTTCCAGTGCATGGTGGCGTTCGGGTCGTGCTTCGGCTGGACGCCGCCGTCCACCTCGCGCAGGAGTTCCTGCGCCGCCAACTGGTGCGCCCACTCCGGGGTCAGGGGGCTCTGCTCACGTCGAGGCGCCAGCCACGCCTCGATGCTCTCGAACGTCCGATGCTGCCCGCCGGGGTACACCTGGGAGTAGTCCGTCTCGCCCATCGAGATGCTGGGCGGGATGTCGTTCGCGATCGCGGCGATCACGCGCTCCGGGTGCCGCGCCGTGTAGGCGATGGTGTGGTGCCCGCCCATGGACTGTCCCACCAGCACGAACCGCTCGAGGCCCAACCCGTCCACGAACTGCTCCAGATCGGACAGGTACGAGTCGGTGTCGTAGCCATCCGCCGGCGCCCACTCGGAGTCGCCGTGCCCTCGCTGGTCCAGCGCCACGACGCGGTATCGGGGCGCGAAGTGCTCCGCGACGCGTCGCCACGCGCCCCAGGCGGAGGTGAGGCCGTGGAGCATCACCATCACCGGGGCATCGGGGGAGGGCGCCCCGTAATCGACATAATGTAAGTCGAGGCCGTTGATCGTCACAGTGTGGTGCTGCGGTTCGATGGCGGTCGTCATGTGGGTACGTGCCTCTCTGCTGGTCACGTCACGCGAACCAGGTGGAGCCCTGATCCGCCGCGCCGCAAGATAGCAGCCGCGCGAGGTGGCCGGGGTATCCTCGGCCGGTCATAGCCATCGAGTTCGCGCGCGTCGGCGCGCGGGGGAGGAGCAGGGGATGCCGATCACACTGGAGGCAGGCGACAAGGCGCCGGACTTCGAGTTGCCAGACCAGGACGGGAAGAGGCACCGCCTGGCGGACTATGCCGGCAAGACCGTGGTCCTGTACTTCTACCCGAAGGACGACACCCCCGGCTGCACCAAGGAGGCCTGCTCCTTCCGCGACAACCACGACGAGATCCAGGAAGCCGGCGCGGTCGTCCTGGGCGTGTCCGCCGACAGCGAGGCCTCCCACCGCAAGTTCGCCGACAAGTACGAGCTGCCGTTCCCGCTCCTGTCAGACGACGGCGCGAAGGTCGCCAGCACGTACGGCGCGTGGGGCGAGAAGACGCTCTACGGCAAGAAGGTGATCGGCATGACGCGCTCGACCTTCGTCATCGGCCCGGACGGCCGCCTGACGAAGGTCTGGAAGCAAGTCAAGGCCGAGGGTCACGCGGAGCAGGTGCTGAAGGTGCTCAACTCGTAGGGCGCATCCGCCGACGCCAGGACTACGAAGAACGCCTCGCGAATGCGAGGCGTTCTTGTGTCAAGTAGGTATCAACGTGCCCGACGGCATGCCCCAGGATAGGGACATAACTGACGAGACCTGAACGTGTGTCCGTGTCCGTTAGGCACACACGATGCGTTCTGTGGTTATGCGGCGACCCGGTCGACCTCGGAGGCTACGACTCGGCCCTGGCAGGCCGGGCAGCGGAGTCCGCGCTCGGTCCGGAGGGGTTCCGGGAGGACCTGGCCACCCTCGGGGGCGATGAAGTGCAGGTCGTCGCGACCGTGCGCCTCGGGGTGCGACTCGAACTCGCCGAGGTAGCGCCCGCAGGAGAAGCAGCGCAGTTCGCCTCGGTAGGTGAGAGCGATGGTCATGTGAGTGGCTCCTCTCTGTATACCCCTTCGGGGTATCGTTGGGACTATACCCATGAGGGGTATGTTTGGCAAGTGGTCGGTTCTCAAACTCTTCTCGGTCGGCGTCCGTCCTCTGGGGGTGCATCGGCAGGGTGTGGCCGGGAGGCCGGCACGCCTCGAGACCCTCGATCCGTCCAACGCGCCAGCCGGCGAGGGGTTGCACGCTGTTCGGGTGGTTTCGGCCAGTCGCCACCAGTCCCATACGCCGCGAGGCGTCGCTGCAATGGCGCCAGCGCCATCGAGGCCGCCCATCGCACAGTCCATGCCGGTCGCGGCCCCAGGGGTGATGGACCTCGAAGATGGTGAGGACGCCCTCGGAGAGGAGGTGCTGGACCGGCCCCTCGAACTTCGCACTATCTCCGTTATGTGTTGTGGGGCGTGTACGGTGGACGTGGAGGTGTCCCCTCAGGGGATGGGGCTGTCTGGCCATCAGGGTCGGGTGCTGTGCATGGTCCCGGGAGATGTAAACTGACCCGGCTACCACTCCAGTTCCCGCGGCGGCGGTGGCCGCTCGAAAGTTGTCCCTGGTGAGTTCTACTGCTCGAAGCGCCGTCATCGGCCTCACTGCCGCGTTGATCGCCGTGTTGCTCGTCGCCACGGGCTTCTTGGTCCGAGTTGTCACGGAGCCGGCGGAGTCGGCCCAGGCGCCGGTCGCGGAGAACGCCGATGGCGTCGTCGGGAACGTCGATGCCGGCGACTTCAGCCTGCTCGCGGAGATCGCAGCGGTGCTGGAGCAGGACTTCGTGGACCCCTCGCGCGTCTCGGAGGAGACGCTCCGCGAGGGCGCGATCCAGGGGCTGTTCGAGGCGCTCAACGACCCGCACTCCACCTACATCGACCCGCAGACCTACGCCCTCTCACGCAACGACTTCGAGGGGGCGTTCCAGGGCATCGGCGCGACCGTCTCGCAGCAAGGGAATTATGTCGTCATCGTCCGCCCTCACCCGGACACGCCGGCGGAGCGCGCGGGCATCCAGTCCGGCGACGTCATCCTTGCCGTGGACGGCGAGAGCGCCGAGAACTGGAGCACGGCCGAGGCCGTCCTGAAGATCCGCGGGCCTCGAGGCACCACGGTGGATCTGACAGTGCGCCACCCGGACGGCTCCGAGGAGACGCTGACCATCGAGCGGGACGACATCCCGGTGACCTCGGTGGACACGGCGCCACCCGGCGGCGTCCTGCGCGACGAGGCCGGCGAGGTCGTGGAGGACATCGCTTACATCCGCATCACGCAGTTCCAGCGCACCACGCCGGCCGAGTTGGAGGAGCAGATCCGCGCGGCCGAGGAGGCCGGTGTGAGCGGCATCATCCTGGACGTGCGCAGCAACCCGGGCGGCCTCCTGAACGAGACGGTCCAGATCGCGGACATGTTCCTGGACGAAGGCGTGATCTTCAGCCAGGTGGACCGCGAAGGCACGGAGCGCTCCGCCACCGCGAGCCCGGGCGCCCTCACGGACCTGCCTATCGTCATCGTGCAGGACGAGTTCTCCGCCTCCGGCGCGGAGTTGCTGGCGGCGGCGCTGCAGGAGAACGGCCGCGCGCAGGTGGTGGGCACGCGCTCGTTCGGCAAGGGCACGGTGAACCACGCCGTGGAACTGTCCAACGGCGGCGCGGTCTACGTCTCCATCGCCCGCTGGCTCACGCCGGACGGCCACCAGATCGAGGGACGCGGCGTCATTCCGGACGTCGAGATCGCCCTCACCCTCGAGGACATCGAGGCGCAGCGCGACGTGGCGATCTTCCGCGCCATCAACCTCCTCCGAGGCGAACCGCTACCGCCGGCGCCGGAGCCGACGGCGACGCCCGAGGCAACGGAGACTGCCACGGCCACGTCGACGCCGTAGCGGCTTCTCCTCCAGGAGAGAGCGACGAGCGAGGGGGCGCGAGGGCGTCCCCTCCCCTTATCCTGCGAAGTCGCGGGGCCTCGACCGGCCTCGTTCTTATGTCCTATGGCGATGGGTCGAGGGGCTCCCAGTTGGCGAAGAAGTCGAGCGCGCCGAAGAAGACGGAGGCGAACGACCAGGGCGCCACCCTGGCGGTCAACCGCCGCGCGCGCTTCGACTACGAGGTCCTGGAGTCCATCGAGGCCGGCATCGTCCTCACCGGCACGGAGATCAAGGCGCTGCGCGAAGGCAGCGGGTCGATCGCGGAGGCGTACGCGCGCATCCGTGACGGCGAGTTGTGGCTCTACAACATGCACATCGGCCCGTACGCCCCCGCGCGCGAGAACCACGAGCCTCGGCGGACTCGGAAGTTGCTGGTGCGCAGGAAGCAGATCGCGCAGTGGGAGCACCTGCTGGAGACCCAGCCGCGCACCACGCTCATCCCCCTCCGCCTGTACCTGGTGCGTGGCAAGGCGAAGGTGCAGATCGGCCTGGCCCAGGGCAAGCGCTCCTACGACAAGCGCCAGGCCATCGCCAAGCGCGAGGCCGACCGCTCCATGCAGCGCGCCGTGCGCCACGCGCAGCGCTAGCCCGCCATCGAGACGCCCTCGCGGGATCGGCTACGACGAGAGTTCAGCCCGGCGCGACCACCAGGCCTCGGCGGTGGTCATCGCCCTCTCGGCCTCGTGGATATCGTTGCCCACGAGTCCCGCGGTGGCGGCCCAGTGCAAGGGGACGAGGGCGAGAGCCCCGGGGAGCCATCGGTGCTCGTCGCGGGTCAGCGGCTCCGGCGCCGTGCGTTCGTAGGCCTCGAGCAGTCGTGCCGTCTCGAGCAATTCTGCCGGCGGGCCTACTCCATCCGGGCCGCTCTGTGCCACGTGGTTCAGGGTGCCCGCGATGTCATACAGCCGCTCTCTGACCCGTGCGAAATCGAGGTCGAAGGTGACCCATGAGCCGTCGGGCAGTTCTCCAACGTTCCCCAGCTTGTAATCTCCATGGATCGGAGTGCATGGCAGGTCGACCTCCTTTCGGAGGCTGGAGAGTTCGTCCGTCAGTCGCCGCATCCGACGCACGACCGACTCGCTGCGCGGTCCGAGCCTGCGGCGTGTGAAGCCGACCGAGTAGCGCAGTTGCCCAAAGGTCCTGTGGTCGTCCATGGGTTCTGGCGGGCTGGGCTGCCAGACTGCCTGGAACGCGGTGTGCATGCGTCCGAGCTCCTCGAAGAGGCGGAGGTAGGAATCTTCGTCCGCCCGTGGCTGAACGTGATCGACGAACTCCTCGATCTCAGCCCAACGGTCGGCAACCCGCAGGAGGCCAGAGCCGGACATCCGGATCGGCTGAGCGACGCGGACTTGCGTCCGCTGGAGCCGCTCCCGCAGGTGCCGCAGTCCCGCTACCCGGCGGCGGCGGACCCAGGGGCGATGAACCCGGAGGACGACCGGTGGCTCAGTGTCTATCCGGACGTTGAGGTTGAATCCACCGCCAAGGTCGGCCCACTCGGCCCCCTGCGCGACGCGGGCAATCAGGGCCGAGACGGCGGGGTCATCCGGACTGGCTCTCGGTCCGAACCAGCGCGGCAAGGGAGGCGGAGAGGTCAACGCTTCGACTCCCGATTATTGGCGATGGCCCACTGGCACACCCGAGGATCGATCCACTGCCGCCCCCGCTGAGATGGTGGCGAAGCATAGCCGCGTCGGCCACGGGTCACGAGGGGACGGTCTCCGCCTGCACGATCGAAGC
>CAYTRA010000082.1:0-8936 GCA_964439675.1 uncultured Dehalococcoidaceae bacterium | reverse complement strand
GCCCCCGGGCTTCACGATCACCACGGAGGTCTGCTCCGCCTACTACCGCAACGGCCGCCAGTTCCCGGAGGCCCTCGCGGACCAGGTAGCGGAGGGCATCCGCCACATCGAGGAGCGCGTAGGCACGCGCTTCGGTGACCCCGACAACCCCCTGCTGGTGTCCGTGCGCTCCGGCGCGCGTGTCTCCATGCCCGGAATGATGGACACCATCCTCAACCTGGGCCTGAACGACGTGGTGGCGGAGGGGCTGACGCGCCGCTCTGGCAACGCCCGCTTCGTCTACGACTCGTACCGCCGCTTCGTGCAGATGTACGGCGACGTGGTCCTGGGCGTGGGCAAGCAGTCCGAGACCGACCACGACCCGTTCGAGGCGCTGCTGACCGCCAAGAAGAAGGCGCGCGGCGCCGCCATCGACACGGACCTGAGCGCGGACGACCTGAAGGAACTGGTGGCCGAGTACAAGGCGCTGGTCCTGGAGCGCACCGGCGCGCCCTTCCCGGACGACCCGCACGAGCAGTTGTGGGGCGCCATTGGCGCGGTGTTCTCCTCGTGGGAGACGCCTCGCGCGGTGGTGTACCGCGAGATGCACGGGTACCCGGACTGGTGGGGGACCGCCGTCAACGTGCAGGCCATGGTCTTCGGCAACCTGGGCGACGACTGCGCCACGGGCGTGCTCTTCACCCGTAACCCCTCCACCGGCCAGTCGGTCATCTTCGGCGAGTTCCTGGTGAACGCGCAGGGTGAGGACGTCGTAGCCGGCACGCGCACCCCGAGCCCGATCTCGGAGGCCGCGCGTGCCCCTCAGGACCCGCCGTCGCTTGAGGTACAGATGCCGGAGGCGTACCGCGACCTGGCGGCCGCCTGCGAGACGTTGGAGAAGCACTTCCGCGACATGCAGGACATCGAGTTCACGGTCCAGCAGGGCCGCCTCTGGATCCTGCAGACGCGCAACGGCAAGCGCTCCGGTCAGGCCATGGTGAAGATCGCCGTGGACATGGTGCGCGAGGGCGTCCTGTCCGAGCGCGAGGCGCTGCTGCGCCTGGACCCGGAGCAATTGAACGAACTCCTGCACCCCGTCTTCGAGCCCGGCGCCACCCGCGAGGTGATCGCGACCGGCCTTGCCGCCTCGCCGGGTGCGGCCGTGGGCAAGGTGGTCTTCACCCCCGGCGACGCCGTGCAGTGGGCCGCCCGGGGCGAAGACGTGATCCTCGTCCGTGACGAGACCAGCCCCGAGGACATCGAGGGCATGAAGGACGCCCGCGCGATCCTCACTGCGCGCGGCGGCATGACCTCGCACGCGGCGGTGGTGGCGCGCGGCATGGGCAAGTGCTGCATCACCGGCTGCTCCGAACTCGAGATCGACTACGCGCACCGCGAGTTCCACGTGCAGGTCGCAGGCCGCGGCACCGTCATCGTCCGCGAGGGCGACGTCATCTCGGTGGACGGCACCTCGGGCGAGGTGATGCTGGGCGCGCTGCCCCTCGCGGAGGCTGTGTTCCCGCCGGAGTACGACGAGATGATGGCGTGGGTGGACCGGGAGCGCTCGCTGCGTGTCCGCGCGAACGCCGACACGCCCGAGGACGCGGAGCGCGCCCGCTCGTTCGGTGCGGAGGGCATCGGCCTCTGCCGCACGGAGCACATGTTCTTCGGCGCGGACCGCATCCTGGCCATGCGCCAGATGATCCTGTCGCAGTCAGAGGAAGAGCGCCGGGCGGCGCTGGAGAAGATCCTGCCGTTCCAGCGGGAGGACTTCACGGGCATCCTGCGGGCCATGTCCCCGTTCCCGGTGACCATCCGCCTGCTGGACCCGCCGCTGCACGAGTTCCTGCCGCACACGCCGCCCGAGGTGGCCGAACTGGCGGCCGCGCTCGACCTGAAGGCCGCGGACGTCGAGTCTCGCGTCCACAATCTCAGCGAGTTCAACCCGATGCTCGGCCACCGAGGCGTGCGCCTGGCCATCACCTACCCCGAGATCTACGAGATCCAGGTGCGGGCCATCATGGAGGCCGCCTGCGCCCTCAAGCAGGAGGGCCTGGAGGTCCACCCGGAGATCATGATCCCGCTGGTGGGCATGGAGACCGAACTCCAGGAACTCCGCGCGCTCACCGAGGAGACCGCGAACAAGGTGATCCAGGAGACCGGCGTCTCCGTGGACTACACCGTGGGCACCATGATCGAGCTGCCTCGCGCGTGCGTGGTGGCGGACCGCATCGCCCAGCACGCGGACTTCTTCTCGTTCGGGACGAACGACCTCACCCAGACCACCTTCGGCCTGTCTCGTGACGATGCCGGGCGGTTCCTGCCGTCCTACATCCGCCACCACCTGCTGGAGCGCGACCCGTTCGTGGAACTGGACCGCGAGGGCGTCGGCGGCCTCATCCGCCTCGCCATCGACAAGGGCCGAGGGGTGAAGCGAGACCTGAAGGTCGGCATTTGCGGCGAGCACGGCGGCAACCCGCCGTCCGTGCACTTCTGCCACCAGGCCGGCCTCAACTACGTCTCGTGCTCCCCGTACCGCGTCCCCATCGCCCGCCTCGCCGCGGCCCAGGCCGCCCTCGATGGCGACTCGCTGGAGGCGCTCCCGAGCGCGCATTGAGGTGTTCGTGCTCCCAGTACCCGTCCTTCCGCGGGGGCTTTCGGGCTGAGGACGAACGGGCCTGGGAGGCGGCACGGGAACGGTCCCGGCCCTCACAACACCTTGCGCATGTCCCCCACGAGGTGTGACGGGTCACGGGGGTGCGGCGTGACCGCGACGAGCGCGTAGCCGCGGCGGCCGTAGAGCGACACGTTCTCCGGGAGTCCCATGCGGACCTCGAGGCGTGCCTCGCTGAAGCCGCGGTCGCGTGCTTCGTCCTCCAGGACCTCCATCATGCGGGTGGCGATGCCTAGGCGGCGACGCTCGGGGAGGACGGCCAGCCGGCCGATGTAGACATGATCCTCGCGCGCCAGGAAGCGGCCCGAACCGACCGGCTCACCCTCGATGCTGGCGAGCGCGCCGCAGCCCTGTGCGATCTTCGCCGCCACGTCCTCCGGGGTCTCGAGGAGGGCGCTCGATGAGAGTCCGAGCCGCCCTTCGTACTCGGCGAAGGCGATGTGCATCATCCGGCAGACCGCGACGGCATCATCGACGGTGGCGAGGCGGACCGTTGCTTCCATGCTGGGAACCTACGTAGGCGTTGTTTCGCGCTGATTACGCGGAGCTGGCTCAGTTGCGCCGTCCCACGTAGACCACGTGCGTCCGCCCACGCTTCCCGTGGGCGGGCAGGCGGTGCGTCGAGGGGGTGAACCCGGCGGCCTTGAGGCGGCGTTCCGCCGAGGCGTCGGCGCCGACGGACCAGATGGCGAGCGCGCCGCGGGGGCGCAGGGCGCGATGCGCGGCGGCGAGGCCGGCCGGGGTGTAGAGGGCGTAGTTGCCTCGGTCGGTGAGCGAGCCGGGGCCGTTGTCCACGTCCAGCAGGATGGCGTCGAAGCGGTCGCGGCTGGACTTGATGACGCGCGAGACGTCGCCCAGCGCCACCTCCGTCCGAGGGTCATCGAGCGGCCGTCCGGCCAGGTCGCCCATGGGGCCGCGGTTCCACTCGACCACCTCGGGTACCAGTTCGGCGACCACCACCTTCGAGGCGGCGTCCACCTGTGCCAGCGTGGCAGCGAGCGTGTAGCCCATGCCCAGGCCGCCCACCAGCACGCACGCGCCGGGCGGCGGCTCCGGGCAGGCGAGGGCCATCATGGCTTCCTCGGAGTTTCGGGCGCGCGATGTCATGAGGTCGTAGCCCTCGGCGCGGATGACGTACTCGCCGTCGTGGTGGACGAGCGTCAGCAGGCCGCCGTCCGGCAGCCGCGCCTCCGCGAGCGTCTCCCAGGGCTTCACGCGCCGATGCTCCGCATCGATCCACGGTAGCCCTCGGACGAGCGAGGGGCGACGAGGAGGCCGGTCAGCGCCGAGGCGGAATCACGGTGAACTCCGGGTAGCGGCTCAGGGCCGCCTCGATCTCGTCGGCGTGGGGAACGTCCCTCAAGTCGATCCCGTCGGAGACGTAGAGGAACTCGACGCTGAGGACTGTGCCACTCGCGTCGTAGTCGACCAGGCTGCACTCGCTAACTTGCACGGTCTGCGCCACTGGCGCCGGGGCCGCGAGGCGTATCGACATGGCGTCCGCCTCGGCGTCGAAGGATATGAAGGCCACGCGCACCTGCCCATCGTTCCTCGACACAGCATGCGCATTCCTTCGCCTCGTCACAATCCCGACACGTGCGCGCAACCGAGCGTGCGCTCATCGCGCCTACCTTGCCCTCGTCGGTCAGGGGCGAATAATGGTCACCCTAGTTTCGAGGTCGGCTGAACCGCCCATGACTGACCTGATCGAACGCGAACTGCCATTGGCGCTCCTGCGCGATGCGCTGGCCCAGGTTGCCCGGGGCCAGGGGAAGATCGCGCTCGTGACTGGCGAGGCCGGTGCCGGGAAGACCAGCCTGCTCCGTGCGCTAGTCGACTCGCACCCGGACGGTCGAGTGCTCCTCGGGGCGTGCGACGACCTCGCCACACCTCGGACGCTGGGGCCGATACGTGACTTCGCGCTGCAGGCGCCGGACTTGCGGGACGCCCTCGTCGGGGGGCCCATCGACCGCGAGCATGTGATGGCGGCCGTGCAGGAGGAGTTGGGGCGTGGCCCTCATCCCACGCTCGCGATCATCGAGGACATCCACTGGGCGGACGATGCGACCGTCGACATCCTCACCTTCCTGAGCCGCCGGCTGGAGTTCCTGCCGGTGCTGCTGGTGCTCACCGTGCGCGAGAGCGATCTGGACGAGGCGTCCCGGTTGCATCGCTTCCTGAGTTCGCTGGTCGCGGCCCGCTCCTCCATTCGTATCTCGCTGGGGCCGCTGACTGAAGGCGCGGTCTACGGGCTGGCGCAGCAGGTGGGGATGGACGGCTCGGCGCTCTTCCGCGAGACCGGCGGCAACCCGTTCTACGTTTCGGAGATGCTCGCAGCCCAGACCGAGGGCGTCCCGGCGGCCGTGCAGCATGCCGTGCTCGCCCGCGTCGCGGCCCTGCCGGAGGAGGCGCGCGAACTGCTCGAGTTGCTCTCGGTGACGCCAGGGCGCACGGACACGTACGTCCTGGACCACTGCCAGCCGGGGTGGACGGACGCCGTCCTGCCGGCCGAGCGTCGCGAGATGGTGCGCCTGGAGGGCACGGCGCTGCGCTTCCGCCACGAACTGGCCCGTCGGGCAGTGGAGACCTCGCTCTCTGCATCGAGGAAGCAGGTGCTCCACCGGCGCGCGCTGGCGGCGCTGCGGGAGCGCGGGCGCGACTGGGCGAACATCCTGCACCACGCGTCGCAGATCGGGGACGTGGACGCGATCGTGGAGTTCGGGCCACCCTCGGCGCGCCGTGCGGCCACCGCCAGCGCGTTCCGCCAGGCGCTGGACCACTATCGGCGCGTTCTGGAACACGCCGACCGTTTCGACGCCGCCGAGCGCGCCGCGCTGTACGAGGAGTACTCGCTGGTCTGTTTCAACACCGAACGCCGCGCGGAGGCCGTGCGCACGGCGGAAGAGGCGCTGCGGCTGCGGCGCGAACTCGAGGAGCCGGAAGCCCTCGGCCGGGCGTTGCGGTGGCGGGGACGCGTCGCGTGGTGGGACGGCCAGACGACACAGGCGTGGGAGTACGCCGACCGCGCCATCGAGACGCTTGAGCCGCTCGGGCCGAGCCTGGAACTGGCGCGCGCGTACGCCTTCCGCGCGCAACTCGGCGTGATCGCCCAGCGCCTGGATGTCGTCGAGGAGTGGGCGCCGAGGGCCATCGAGATGGCGGGCCGCCTCGGCGATGACGGCGTGCGAGGGCTCGCGATGATCTCGCTCGGGCTCGTGGGGTTGGTCACGGTCAGGCCGGACGCCGAAGACATGCTGCGCGAGGGAATCGCGCTAGCAAACTCCGCCGGACAGCATGACGAGGTGGCGCGCGCCTACATGAACCTGGCGTTCACGAAGAACGCGTTCCGTGACTACCGAGGAGCGGAGGAACTGCTGGCGGAGGGCGTGGCCTACGCCACGGACCACGAACTGCTGACCTACCTGACGCACATGACGGCCACCCGCTGCATGCTGTGCCTGGACACGGGCCGCTGGGACGAGGCGATCGAGATCGCGCAGCCGTACCTCCAGCGCGAGGACCTGCCGATCACGGCCCTCCCCACGCTGTACGTCACCGCGCGCATCATGGCCCGTCGAGGGCATCCAGACGCCGCCACGCTCGCGGAGCGTCTGTGGGCGGTCGCGGAGCCCACGGGTGAACTCCAGCGCATCGGGCCGTCCTCCAGCCTGCTGGCCGAGCTCGCGTACCTCCGGGGGGAGTCGCTGGAGTCCCACGTGCCGCGCCTCCAGCGCGCGCTGGCCCTCGGCGAGGCGGGACGCATCGGGCGCGTGGCCGGCGAGGCCGCGTTGTGGCTACAGCGCGCTGGAGCGCTGGAGTCACCGCCGGAAGTCAGCGAGCCGGTCTACACCGCGATGCTGGAGGGCGCGTGGGCGAAGGCCGCCGCCATGTGGCACGACTTCGGCTGCCCCTACGAGGAGGCGGAGTGCCTGGCGCTGAGCGGCGATGCGACCTCGATGCAGGAGGCCGTGCGCATCCTGGAGTCGCTGGGCGCCGAACCCCGTGCGGCGATGGTGCGCGCCGAGTTGCAGCGCCTCGGTGTCGCGGTGCCTCGAGGCCCCCAGCAGGCCACGAGGGCGAACCCCGCCGGCCTCACGCGGCGACAGGTCGACGTGCTACGGCTGCTGTCCTCCGGCCGCACGAACGCGGAGATCGCGGAGGAACTGGTGCTGTCCACCCGCACCGTGGACCACCACGTGGCGGCGATCCTCCAGAAGTTGGACGCCGCCAACCGCCGCGAGGCAGCGCAACGCGCGGGCGAACTCGGCCTGCTGGAGGCGACCTCGTAGGCCGCGCCACTAGACCGCGCCGACTTCGTCGTACTCGCTGGCGTACTGGGTGCGGTACTGCGCCGCCAGGGGCACCACCTGCTCCCGGAAGCGCCACAACTGGGCCTCCTCGCCATGGATGGGCCAGATCGACAGGCGCTGGGCGCCGGCTGCGGCGTACTCGGCAAGCAGGCGCGCGCAGTGGTCCGGCGTGCCCACCATCACTCGAGGGGCTAGCGCGTCCGGTTCTCGGTTCAGCGCCGGCGCCAATACGTGCCGGAGCAGGCGGCTCGCTTCGGCCTCATCATCTGTGATGTAGGTCCACATGGTCGCTACGGCGTTCCGGAAGCGGGAGCCGTCTCGCCCTCGGGCTTCGAGTTCGGCCTCGATCTGGCGGCGTGCCTGCGCGAACGCGTCCGGCGTGGTGTTGTAGGCGGAGGCGATCCACCCGTCCGCGAGCGTGGCCGCTCGGTGCAGTCCGGCCTCGGAGCCCCAGGAGCCCACCCAGATCGGCGGGCCGCCGGAGCGGGAGACGTGCGGTTCGATGTGCGTGCCGTCCGCTGCGTAGAACTGGCCCTGGTAGCGCTGCGCCCGCCAGAGGGCGCGGATGACGTGGATGCACTCATCGAGTCGTGCCCACCGCTCATCCCACGGCACGCCGGCCAGCCGGTAGTCCTGCTGCGAGGATCCCGCCGAGACGCCGGCGATGAGGCGACCCTCCGTGAGGCAGTCGACCGCGGCGAGCCATCGAGCGGTGGCGGCGGGGCCTCGGACGACCGGGAGGGCGACCGTGGTCATGATGCGCATGCCGTCCGCGCGGTCCAGCACAGCGCCCAGCGCGCTGGGGGCGTCCCACCACCCGCGAGGAAACACCAGGTGGTCGTTCGCCGCGAGGTAGGCGAAGCCGGCCTCGCGGGCGGCGTCCGCGTACGAACGCAGCCCCGCGAGGCCGATCTCCTGCGGCCGGAACGCGATCTGCGGCAGATGCGCTCCGAACTCCATGATGCCCAACCGGATCGACTCAGACGCGGCTTCCGAGCCGCCCTCGGCTCCTGGGATCGCGGCGCCCATGTCAGGCCTCCTGCCGGCGGGCGACGGCGAACGCGGCCAGCCGTGTCTGCGCCACCCCCAGGATCGAGGCCAATGCCCCCGCGAGGAGCGCGACGCCTCGTACGAGGCGAGACGCGCGCTTGCCTCGGGCCGCGCGGGCCAGCCGGTCGCGAGCGGCTTCCGCCAGCAGGTCGTTCCGGTGCTGCCGGGCGGCAGCGTTGATGTCGTTGAGGTGCATGATGTCCCTCGATGCTTCTCTCTTCGCCGGTGTGGAGGTCTTCCGGTGGCGCTAGGACCAGCGGAAGACACTCCACTCCTGGGCGATCAGGCCGTCGTCGTTGAACCGGTGGACCACGTAGCCATCCGCCTGCATGCACTTGCCGGTGGGCCGGTGGCCCTGGAAGTCCCCCGTGTGTCGACCGGAGAACCGGACGTACGAGATCACCCGGTCCCCGTGCTCCACCATGCGCGTCACGGCCAGCGAACGCTCCGTGAACCCTCGCCCCAGGCCGGCCCCGGAGTCGGTTCCCGGTGCGGCACTCATCTGCGTGCGGCGGGGGCCCTGGCACCGGAAGTCCGGCGCGAACAGGCCGCTCGGGGCCACCTCGGGTGACGAGCAGGAGCCGTCCAGCCCGCTCCACATGAGGAGGGCGCGCCGGGCCGATTCCTTGCGGCTCCGGGGGGCGGTTTCCACCGCCTGTGCGCCGCGGACGGGATGCTGGATGGACGAGGCGACCGCGAAGCGGTCCAGGACTGCTGCCTCCATGATGTCCGCTTCCTTTCGTTGTGATGCGGGCGACTTGATGAATGTCATCTTGCCCGCGGAAGCGGCGCTGCTCGTCGGCAATGGGTACCTATATCGGCCGTAGGTAGTGCCTAAGATCCGCCAGTGGAGGCACTCCGTGGAGGGCGTCAGGAGGGCACAAGCGGACCTGAACGCGACATAAAGGGAGCGGCGCCACCCT
>CAYTRA010000081.1:0-9020 GCA_964439675.1 uncultured Dehalococcoidaceae bacterium | reverse complement strand
TCTGGATGGTGGTGCGCCGGGGACCGGGCTCATTCACGACGCTCATGCCCGACGCCCGCGTGTGGGCCGGTTGGGGCGGGGGCGGGGGTTGGCACTCCTGCGGGATCCCCTCTCCCTAACCCTCTCCCTCAAGGGCGAGGGGATCGGAGGATTCGGAGCGGGGACACGGACGCTGGTCGCACCTGATGGTGTGCGGTCTTTACGCCTCGATGAGGGCGTCCGATTCGGCGTGGGTGGGGTCGCTGGATTCGTCGGGGTCGAGGTAGGCGCCCTGGTCGACGCGGTGGCGGGCTTCGGTGAGGGCGATCTCGACTTCTTCCTGGGTGGGGGTGATGAGGTCGCCGGTGCGGAGGAAGAGCAGGCCGAGGTGGGGGCGGACGCCGGTGGCGGCCTCCAGCGCTCGGCCATAGAGGCCGACCTGCACGGTGTAGCGCTGCGCGACTTCCGAGGCGCCCCCGGCGCCGAGGCGGTCCGTCTTGAAGTCGACGACGTGCCAGCCGCCCTCGGTGTCGCGGTAGATGAGGTCGATGCTGCCATGGACGGGGATCCCGTCCCAGTCCCACGCGAACGGCACCTCGAACTGCGGATGGGCCTCGGGGCGGCGGAGGGCGGCGGCGAGGTCGCTCGCCTCGAAGCGGTCGAGGATGGCCGCGACCTCCTGCGCGACGGCGGCGAGCGTCTCCGCGTCCAGCGCACGTTCCGCTTCCTCCCGCGCGAGGGCGAGGAGGTCCGGGCGCGCGCCGTCCCGGAACGTCGCCTCGATGGCTCGGTGGGCGACGTTGCCCCGCAACGTGCCGAGGCCGTCTCCGGCGGCCGCACCACCCGAGGCGTAGCCCGGGGCGGGGGGCTTGAGCGCGGTGACGGGCGTGCTGGAGCGGAGCGGGATCACCGCAGGGCGATCGACCAGCGGCGCGACGTAGTCCACCTCGACGGCGGGGTCCGGGGGCGACCAGCGGCGGGTGCGGGTGTGACGCAGATCTTCGTTGCCGACGACGGCGAGCGGGGCCACCTCGATGCCGGTGAGGGCGCCGGCGTCCAGCGCCTCGCGGACGTCGCCGAGCCAGCCACGTTCGCCCTCATCGCCGGAGAGGTAGAGGCGGTCGGCGGCGCGGGTGGCCGCGACGTAGAAGAGGCGGAGGTGCTCCGAGTCGTCCGCGCGCTTGTCGAGTTGCTGGAGCAGCGCGTAGAAGCCCGGCCGGTGGCGCTTCGTCTCGTCCTCGTCGGGCGTGAGGGTGAGGGAGATGCCGTCCGCCGCGCGCCAGCGGACGGGGTCCGAGGAGGTCCAGGTGTCCACCTGGGTCTCTGGGACGAACACCACCGGGAACTCCAGGCCCTTCGCGCCGTGCACCGTCATCAACTGCACGGCCTCCGGCCGGTCGAGGACGGCCGGCCCTTCGCGGGCGGCGAGGTCGTCCCGCCGCTGTTCCAGGTAGGCGACCACCTCCTCCAGCGTGTAGCCGGCGAGGCCTCGGACGATGCGGGCGAACTTGTGGATGTTCGCCACGGCCTGCTCGCCGCCATCGATGGCGGCCCAGGACGCCTCGACGGATGTGGCGTGCAGCGCGCGCTCCAGCACGGCGTCCGGCGTGGCGCGTCCGGCGAGGTCGCGCAGTTCCGCGAGCACGGATGCGGCGTGCTCGCAGCGCGCGCGGTCGGCCGGGTCGAGCGAGGCGGCAACCTCGGCGGGGAGCCCTCGGAGGGTGCGCCAGAGGGAGCGGTTGCGGGCGAGCGCGAGGAGCGTGTCATCGCCCAGGACGAACATGGGCGAGCGCAGCACGCCGGCGAGGGCGATGTGGTCTTCCGGCTCCGCGAGCCAGCGGAGGAGGTTCGTGAGGTCCAGTACCTCCTGGCGCGTGAAGAAGCCGGTGCCGCTGGGGGTGGCGTAGGGGATGCCGTAGTCCTCCAGCGCCTGCTCGAAGATGTGTACGTGGTTGAAGCGCCTCAGCAGGATTGCGATGTGGCGCGCCTCCACCGGCTCGTACGCCTGCGTGCGCTTGTTCCAGACGGGCGCGCCCTCGTCGATGAGGCGGGCGACCTCGCGGGCGACGAGGGCGGCCTCCAGTTCGCGGCGCTGGTAGTTGGAGGTCTTGCGGTCGTCCACGTCCTTCTTCGCGATGGTCGTGAGCGTGAAGTGCGTGCCTTCTGGCCCCGGCCCGCGCCCGGCGAGGGCTTCCATGGCGGCGGCCTGGTCCGGGTCCAGTTCGAAGACGCGCTCGAAGAGTTCGTTGAAGCGGTCGACCAGGCCGTCGTGGGTGCGGAAGGAACGGGTGAGCGGGAGCAGGCGACCGCCGCGGCCTTCCACCTCCCGCCGCAACTGGTTGAACTGCGCCACGTCCGCGCCCCGGAAGCGGTAGATCGACTGCTTGGCGTCGCCGACCAGGAACAGCCACGGACGCAGCGCATCCTCTCGGGCGTCCTCGGAAAGATCGCCGGCGCCGAGGATGCGCAGGATGAGGTCCGCCTGGATGGGGCTCACGTCCTGCGCCTCGTCCACCATCAGGTGGCGGAAGCGCCGCTGTGTTTCACGTGCAACATGCGCGTGTTCGCGCAGCAGGGCGACCGCGCCCACCTCCAGGTCGAGGAAGTCCATAGCGTGCCGCTCGCGCTTGGCCGCCTCGTAGCGGCGGCAGGCGTCGCGGAAGAGCGCGCGCACGCCCACGAGGGCTTCGAGGGCTTCCGCGTCATGTTCGTTCCAGGCGGGGACGGCCTCGATCGCCTTCACGGCGTCGCGGAGGCGCTGCATGGCGTCCTTGGCGATCATGTCTGGCGAGCCGGCCGTGCGACTGCCGGGACGGCGGTTCACGGCGCCGGCGGCAGCCTGCGCACGCTCCAGCCACTCGCCGGGGGCGTCGAAGCCCGCGAGGACCGCCTCAACCACCACGGCCAGCGTGTCCGCCACGAGGCCGCGCTGATCGCGGATCTCCTCGATGGCGGCTTCGGCGTCGGCCTGGAGCGCCGCCGCTTCGCCGCCGAACTCCTCGTCGATGCGGCGGCGGACGTAGGCCTCCCAGTCGTGGGGTTCGCCCATCGCCTCGAAGGCGCGGTCCACGTCGTCGCGGGCGGCGACCAGGAGGGGGAGGAGGCGCTCCACCCAGTAGACGCCCAGCGAGTGGAGGGCCTCTGTGCGGTCGTCGCCGGACTCGGCGGCCTCGTCCACGGCTGCGACGCAGGCGGCACGGCGTAGCAGTTCCGCCTCGTCCTCCGCGAGGACGCCCGCGGCCGGGTCGATGGCGGCCTCCACCGGGTGTTCGCGCAGCAGGCGGAGGCAGAGCGAGTGGATGGTGCCGATCACGGCCTCGTCGAGGTCGCCTCGATGGTGTTCGAGTTCGGGGCGGTCCATGACGGCGCGGCGGACGCGGTCGCGCATCTCGGCGGCAGCGGCCTCGGTGAAGGTGACGGCGGCGATCTCCGGAACGCGGCAGGACTCCAGCAGGCCGATGTAGCGCTCGACGAGGACGTGGGTCTTGCCGCTGCCGGCGCCGGCGCTGACGGCGATGTCGCACTCGCGCGCCTCGAGGATGGCGGCCTGCTCCGGGGTGGGCTTCATGCGTCCCACTCCTTGCGGCGCGAGGTGTGGCCGACACGACAGATGTGCAGGTACGCGCAGTACGGCGGACACGGATCCACCACCGGCCCCACCTGGAACCGCCCCTCCGAGGCGCGCTCGCGGACATCGAGGGCAATGCTGGCGACGTCCTCGATGAGTTGGCGGTCCTCGGCGTCCGCGGAGTCGAGTTCCCACGGGTCGGCGTCCGGGCGGAGGTAGGCGTAGCGGGCGATCGTGCGGCGGACGTCCGGGAACTGCGCGCGGGCGCCCAGCGCGTACCACTGCAACTGGACCTTCAGGCCGTCCTTCACATCCGACTTCTTGATGGCGCGCCCCGTCTTGTAGTCCACGATGCGCGCCACGCCGTCTCCGAGGTCGAGGCGGTCCGTGCCGACGAGCATGCGCAGCGGCGGCTTCGCGCCGGGCAGGTCCACGACCGGGCGCATTTCGAGCGCGCCGATGCGGTCGAGGTAGGGCGGCCATGCCTCCGCCTCCGTGCGTAGCAGGCGTTCAATGCGGTCCAGGGCGTCCTCGCGTTCGTAGCGCCAGAGGGCGGCGCGTCCGAACGCGTGCTGCTGCGGAGCGCGGTCCCAGATCGCCGGGCCGTGCTCGCGCATGAGCGCGACGGCGCGGTCGACCGTGGTGTCGTCCAGGGGGAGTCGCTCGTCCACGAGCGGACGCAGGGCGGCCTCCAGGATCTCGTGGATGACGATGCCACGGACGGCGGCGCTGGCTGTCTCCTGCTCCTCGTCCAGTTCGTCCAGGTGCAGGCCGTAGTTGGCGAAGAACTGGAACGGGCATGCCTGGTAGGACTCGATGCGGCTGGCGCTCCAGAGCGCGTCCGGCTCCAGCACACCCGGCAGGCTGACCGGCCCGCCGAGGACGTGCAGCGCGCCCTCGAACCGTCCGGCGGAGGCCCACGACCGGCGCTGCTGCTCGACGGGAGCGGCGAGGCGCACCACGTCCCAGGTGGCGATGTCCTTCGGCCGGCGCTGCTCGCCGCGGCGCCAGCCCCGCGCGAGGGCAACCGCGAGTTCGGGGCGCGAGGCGGTGTGCTCGGCGTGGGTCTCGGAGGGGACGTACGTCGCCTGATCGGTCGCGTTCGCGAAGTAGTAGGAGGCGGCGACCGTGCGGCCGCTCGCGTTGAGGCGTGGGTGCCAGAGCGAGGTGACCGACTCCGCGCGGGTCACCACCGTGCGCCACAGTTCGTCCTCCGTGGCGCGGGCTTCCGGGGGTAGCGGCAGGCCCGCCTCCGCGAGGCGCTCTCGGGCGCGACGGTCGAGCAGCGAGGGGCTGCCGCCGGGCGCGGGGAACTCGCCCTCGCCCAGGCCGCCGGCGTAGAGGGCGTGGAAGCGCAGCCCGTGCAGTGAGTGCATGGGGGCGAGGAGCACGCCGCCGGCCTCGCGCAGCAGCGTGGTCGGACGGTCGAGGCGTTCCTCCAGCGTGTCGACGAAGCGGTCGAAGGGAACGGGCGCTTCGTCCAGGGCCTCCTCCACGACTCGGAACGCGCTCAACTCCGAGCGCAGCGCACGGATGTCGACATCGAGACCCTGGTAGCCCTCGACGTGGGTGCGGGCGATGCCGCGCGGGCCGAAGAGGGCAGCGTCCACGGCGGCCGCGTGCTCGGCGGGCGTGCGCTCGGTGCTGTCGGGGTCGAGCAGCGCGTCCATGTCCGGCAGCAGCGCGCGCAGCGCCCGCTCCGCCACCTCCAGGCGCTCGCGGTACGCCTCGCTCTGGGTCTCGGCCGCGCGGTTGCGGATGGCGGTCGCGAGGTCGTCCAGGCGTTCGCGGCCGGCCCAGAGTTGCTGGCGCCGCGCGGTCTCCGCGAGGTGGTCCGGCGTGTCGCCCTCGACGCCCCACGGGGCGCGGTCGAGGAAGCCGGAGCGGAGGAGGTCATCCAGGTGCTCGGTGCGCCACTCGTGACGCGCGAGGCGCAGGAGGCGGAGCACCCACATGCCGAACGGGCGGTGCGTGAGCCGCTCGCCAGCCGCGGGGTCGAGGGGCAGGTCGAACTCCGCGAACACGCGCCGCGCGATCGTCAGATGCGGCGTGACCTGCCGGAACGTGACCGCGAAGTCCGAGGGCCGCAACGACTGATCCGAGGCGAGCCGTGCCTTGATCGACCTCGCGATCTCACGCAGCTGTGCCTCCGCATCGGCGGCCGTGGACGCCTCGACGGTCGGCTCGGCCACGCGAGGTTCGAGGGCCACGCGTTCGAGCGAGGGGACGCGTCCGGCCAGTTGCGCCTCGGTCCATGCGGCGCGGGGGCCGGAGGCCGGGTCGAGCGTGACGAGGACGAGTGTGCGTTCGGCCATCGCGGCGAGCAGGTCGACCTCCGCAGAGCGCAGGACCTGTACCCCATCCACGAGGACCAGTCCCGGGAGGTCGGCGTCCGCCATCGACTCGGCGGCGAGGGCGGCTGCCTCGCGGGGATGGCGCCAGCCACGTTCGTGGAGGGCGGCTCGGTACGCCTCGTAGATGTCGGCGAGCGCCTGGAGGTCCGGGTGCCCGGTGCGCTCGGCGGCGGAGCAGAAGGCCTCGGCCTCCACGCCCTCCGCGATCAGGTCGGCGACGGCGCGGCCGACGAGGAGGTGGAGGCCGGGGGTGTGCTCGATGGGGGCGAAGCGCGACGCGCCGCCGGAGCGCACGCGCTCCGTGGTGACGCGCCGCAGCAACTCCGAGGCCACCTCGGACGGCGCGATGCCCGCCGCGTTGCGGCGGGCGAACATCGAGAGCGGCGCGACATCGAGGCCGAAGGCGACGCGGCCGCCGTGGACCAGGCGGCGGCGGAACTGGTCCGCATGCCGGGCCGTGGGCACCAGCACCAGCAGCGGCGTAAAGGCGCCACCGCTCGACGCAATGTGCTCATGCGCGGCCGCGACCAGACGCTCGGTCTTGCCGCTTCCCGCCGCCCCGGTGATGAGTGTGAGCCCCGCCATCCGTCGCAGCCTACTGCGAACCGGGCGTGAGTGACGCCCCGGGGTGTCACCGTAGGTGTCAGGCTGGGTCACGCTCCGCCCTCGCGGTGACGGACGCCGAGGCGAGCCGCCGGTACCATGAGCGCTCGACGCGCGGGTGCGGGAGCGGAGGTCGCGTGACGCCGGACGGGTTCCCCACGGTGGGCATCGTCGGTGGCGGCCAGTTGGCGCGCATGATGGCGCAGGCCGCGATCCCCCTGGGCATCACGGTGCGCGTGCTGGCCGAACGCGCGGACGACTCCGCCGCCCGCGTCGCCCCCCAGGTGGACCTCGGATCCCCGGACGACGCCGAGGCGCTCCGTGCCTTCGCGGCCAAGTGTGACGTGGTGACGCTGGACCACGAGTTGGTGGACCTCGAGGCGCTGGAGGCGATCATCGACGCCGGGGGCGTGGTGCGTCCGGGGCCGGCGACGCTGGAGTACGCCAAGGACAAGTTGCACCAGCGCACGCGCTTCGCCGCCGCCGGGCTACCCGTGCCGGAGTACGAGCCGGTCGCGGACGCCACGAGCATCGAACGCTTCGCGGGACGCCTCGGATGGCCGGTGGTGGCGAAGGCGCAGCGGGGCGGGTACGACGGGCGCGGCGTGTGGGTGCTGCCCGACGCTCCGAGCGCTCGCGACCTGGTGGAGGACAGCGCCTCGCGAGGCGTCTCGCTGCTGGTGGAAGAGTTCGTGCCGATCGCGCAGGAACTGGCCGTGCTGGTGGCGCGACGGCCGGGCGGCGAGCGGGTGACGTACCCGGTGGTGGAGACGGTGCAGCGGGACGGCATCTGCCACGAGGTAGTCGCGCCCGCGCAGGTGGACGCCGCCATCGCCGAGGAGGCGCGCCGCATCGGTGAGTCGGTCGCGGACCTGACCGAGGCGACCGGGATCATCGCCACGGAGTTGTTCTGGGCGCAGGACGGGCGCGTGCTGATCAACGAGGTGGCGACCCGGCCGCACAACTCCGGACACTTCAGCATCGATGGTGCGGTGACCTCGCAGTTCGAGAACCACCTGCGCGCGGTGCTCGACTGGCCGCTGGGCGCCACCGAACTGCGCGCGCCGAACGTGGTGATGGCGAACCTGCTGGGCGCGGACAGCGAGTCGCTGGCGCCTCGACTGGTGGGGACGCTGGAGGCGGAGCCGGGGGTGTACCCGTACCTCTATGGCAAGGGCGTGCGGCCCGGCCGCAAGATCGGACACGTGAACGCGCTTGGCGATGACCCGGACGAGACGCGCGAGCGGGCCGTGCGGGCGGCGGCCCGCCTCACGGGCCGGCTGACCACCGAGACGTAGCGACGCCTCGAAGCGGGGAGCGGAGGACGGCATGACGCAGGAGCAGACGCGGCCGGTGGTGGGCATCGTCATGGGGAGCGACTCCGACCTCCCGGTGATGCGCGAGGCGGCGAGCGCCCTCGGGGAACTCGGTGTGCCTCACGAGGTGCGGGTGGTGTCCGCGCACCGCACGCCGGCCGCGATGCTGGACTACGGGCGCACCGCCGCGGAGCGAGGGCTGCGCGTGGTGATCGCGGGCGCCGGCGGGGCCGCGCACCTGCCGGGGATGATCGCCTCGGTGACGCCGCTGCCGGTCATCGGCGTGCCGGTGCCCCTCAGGTATCTCGATGGGCTGGACTCGCTGCTGTCGATCGTGCAGATGCCGGCCGGGATCCCGGTAGCCACCGTGGCCGTGGGGAACGCACGCAACGCGGGCCTGCTAGCGGCGCGCATCCTCGGCGCGTCTGACGAGGCGCTGCGCGCACGCATCGAGGAGGCGCAGCGCGCGCTGGAGGCGATGGTGGCGGAGAAGGACGCGCGGGTGCGGGAGGAGTTCCCGAGCCGCGCGGAGTAGGCGCTCACCCGCTGCTCTGCGTCACGGATTCTCTTCACGATCCGGAACCTCAACCGCACGTCAGCCTGCGAAGATACGGGCGCGGTGATCGGCACTCGCACGGAGGTGCTCACCGAGGAGGTCCGAATGGTTGACGTAACCGGCATGAAGTTCTGCATCATCATCGTCCCGTCCGCGGACGGAGACCGGCTCCTGAATCGCATGGCTGAGATGCGGTTTCCGGCGACGCGAGTCGGCTCCACGGGCGGCTTCCTGAAGCGTGGGAGCGCCACCGTCTTCTCGGCGCTGGAGGAGCACCGCGTGACCGAACTGGTGACGCTTTTGCACCGGGAGTTTCCGGAGGTGGTGGAGTCCATGCCGGCGGCCTCGCTCCCATTCATGGACGACATGGACGTGACCCCCACGGCCAACGTGGAGGTGCGCGTGGGCGGGGCCGTGCTGTTCGTGCTGCCGCTGGACCGCATGGAGCGCGTGTGAAGCGGTCCGCCCTCCTCCCTCTGTTCGCGATCGGGCTCGTGACCCTCATGGCCCTCGGCGCTGCCGTGCGTCCGGTGTCGGCGCAGGCGGTGGTGGGGTCGCTCGGGCAGTTGCACGCGCTGTACGGCGAGGCGCCGAGGGCGGACTACGGGCGGCTGCGCATCCCCTCGATCGGCGTGGACGCGGCG
>CAYTRA010000080.1:6488-9050 GCA_964439675.1 uncultured Dehalococcoidaceae bacterium | reverse complement strand
AGAACAAGCGGCTGCTGCACACGCCGGACATGCTCGACCTCTTCGAGCGCCAGGCCGAGGCGATCGACATCGACGAGCGGCAGGAACTGGTGCATGACATCCAACGGCTGAACGCGGAGAAGATGTACATCGTGCCGACGACCGGCGGTGGTGGTACCGGGTTCGTTGCCTATCACCCGGAGGTCCGCGGCATCCGAGACACCCGGGGACTTGGCGGGCCGACGGAGCAGTACCCGGAGTACTGGCTGGACACGTAGGCGCGCTGCCTCGGGAGACGTTGCCAGGAGCGGACGAAACGCGGGGCCGCGGCCCAACAGAAGGTAGGTAGAGGTGGAAGAGGTCGAGTACACGGTCGACGGCGCGATCGCGCGGATCACCTTGAATCGTCCCGAGCGCATGAACGCCATGACCGGCGCCATGTACGACGAGATCAGCGATGGCTTCCGTGCGGCCGAGGCCGACGATGCCGTCCGCGTCGTGATCGTCTCCGGGGGCGGGGGGCGTGCGTTCTCCGCCGGTCACGACCTGCTGGAGATGGGGAACGGTGAACGTGCGTCGTGGGCGCCGTACCGCCCTCGCCGGTTCGACAACGGCATGGAGTGCGCCAAGCCGACAATCGCGGCGGTGGACGGGTATTGCCTGGCCGGCGGCATGGAGCTGGCGCTGTTCTGCGACATCCGCATCGCCTCTGACCGCTCGCAGTTCGGTTCACCCGAGGTGAAGTGGAACATCCTGCACGGGTACGGAGCGCTGCGGCTGCCAGACATCATCGGCATGAGCAACACGATGTACCTGTTGCTCACGGGCGAGTTCATCGACGCGCAGACCGCGCTTCGCGTGGGCCTCGTCAGCCACGTCGTGCCGCCGGACGACCTCTACCCCACTGCTGAGCGCATCGCGAAGCAGGTCGCGGGGAACGGGCCGACGGCCGCCCGGCTCATCAAGGAGCTGGCGTACCGCGGTCGGGACCTTCCGGTGCACGAGGGGCTGCGTCTCTACAAGGAGTACCAGCGCATCGCTACCGACACGGAAGACCGACGCGAGGGCTCTCGCGCCTTCGCGGAGAAGCGCGCCCCGAACTACCAGAACCGCTAGGTGGTGTCGGCGATGGAAACGAACCTCCCACTCGCGGGGGTGCGAGTGGTTGAACTCGCCTCGTGGATCATGGCGCCGGCGTCTGCCGCGATGATGGCCGCGTATGGCGCGGACGTGGTGAAGGTCGAGCCATCTGGATCGGCCGACCCCAGCCGCGGGTTCACCGTTGCCGTGGGCGAGGCCCAGGTGGAGCCGGGGTTCGAACTCGCGAACGGCGGAAAGCGCAGCATTCAGCTCAATCTCGGCTCCGACGCCGGCCGCGAAGTGATGCATCGGCTGCTGGAGCAGGCGGACGTCTTCGTCACGAACGTCCGAGCGCGATCCCTGGAGCGGGCGACGCTTGCACCGGAGACGCTCATCGAGCGCTACCCACGCCTCGTTGTCGCGCACGCCACGGGCTACGGAACCCGGGGCGAAGACCGTGAGCGCCCCGCATTCGACGAGTTGGCGTACTGGTCACGAGGAGGTATCGCCGACACGCTCCGCCTTGAAGACCGCGAGCCCGTGAACCTGGTGGGCGCCATGGGCGACCTGCCCGCGTCCGTGTCCTTGCTCGCCGGCGTGCTCATGGCGCTCCTGCGCCGCGAGCGTCAGGGGCGAGGCGGCATCGTCGACGTCTCGCTGTACCAGTGCGGCCTCTGGGCCAACGGCTGGGTCGTCCAGCAGGCGCTCCTTGGTTCGACCCGGCGACGCGCGCCGGACCGGACGCAGGCGCGCAGCCCCCTCAACAACTCCTACCGATCCAAAGACGGACGCTGGCTCCAGTTCGCGATGCCACAAGCCTCGCGGTACTGGCGCCCGGTATGCGAAGCGCTCGGCCTCGACTCGCTCGCGGACGACGACCGGTTCGCCACGGCCGCACTCATCATGGAGCACTCGGCCGAGGCCATCCGCGCCCTCGACGACGCGATCGGATCGATGAGCCTCGACGAACTCGCACCGCGCCTCGATGCCAAGGACCTGCCGTGGTCACCGATCCTGAGCGCGGAAGACATCGCCCGGGACCAGCAGGCGGTGGAGAACGGCTACGTCGTCGAACGGCAACATCGGTCGGGCCAGACGATTCGCACCCTCAGCCCCCCGTTCCACCTCAGAGAGGCGCACCCCCGGACCGTCGGGGCTCCGGCGCCCGGCGGTGACACGGCTGCGCTCCTGGAACAGGTCGGGTTCAGCCCGGACGACATCGCCGACCTCGCGGTACGCGGGGCCTTCTGACTGAGGTAGGGCCGATGATCATCGACTTCCGAGTGACACTGCCGCCCGGCTGGCGCGGCCCGGACGATGCGCCGGCCGACTACCTGGCCAACTACGGCCGCGTCTATCACGGTGAGCGCGGTCGCGCCGCGACGGCGGCGGACATGGTCGCCAGCATGGACACGCACGGAGTCGAGCGCGCCGTCCTGCAGGCCGAATGGGCGGCCGGCGACTACCGGCGAATGAACGACGCGGTACATGCGATCGCGGAAG
>CAYTRA010000080.1:3871-6388 GCA_964439675.1 uncultured Dehalococcoidaceae bacterium | reverse complement strand
TGGGCGGCCGGCGACTACCGGCGAATGAACGACGCGGTACATGCGATCGCGGAAGAGCATGCCGGACGTCTTGTCCCCTACGTCACTGTGAACCCCGGCACCGGTGACGACATGGCGGCCGTTGTCGAGCAGGAGGTCCGCGAACGTGGCGCCCGCGGGGTGAACCTGCAGCCGTTCGCCTACCGGCTTCACGCGAACGACCGCAGGTTCTATCCGCTGTATCAGAAGTGCCAGGAGCTGGGCGTACCGGTCACGGTGCACACCTCGATCAACTTCTCCAACAATCGATCGATCGACTTCGGGCGCCCCCTGTACCTCTGCGATGTGGCGTGCGACTTCCCCGACCTCATCCTGGTGGCGAACCATGGAGGATGGCCGTGGGTCCCGGAGATGGTCGCCGTCGCTTGGAAGCACGCGAACGTCTACGTGGAACTCGGTGGCGTGGCACCCAAGTATCTTGGCACCCCTGGCGGTGGCTGGGAGGTCCTCATGCAGCACGGCAACTCATCGCTGCTCCGGGACCGGGTCCTCTTCGCTACCGACAACATGCTGCCTTACGAGCGAGTGCTGGCCGAGATCGAGGAGTTGCCGCTCCGCGACGGAGTCAAGGAACGCTGGCTCGGCCTCAATGCCTCGGCCCTCCTGGACCGTGTCGAGGAGCAGCGCGCACGCCAGGTCCGCGTGGAGTAGGGAGACGACCCCTGCGACCCTCGCCGCGGGCGTGTTCGGCGACGTGCACATGCTGCCCTAATCCTCGTCCAGTGCTAAGGCCGGGCAGACCCTGGAGCGGACGTCTCGATGGTGAAATGTGACAATGTTCGTGATATTTAAATCGATGTGGGCTTCGCGGTGAGGGGTGTGGCGCAGCGATCTGCGTGAGTACTGGCGAGGTCAGACGCGGCGGATTCGTTTGACTCCATAGCGCGGCTTTGGTAGCAACAGGTCACCGCAATCCCGCATAGTGTGGGAGCGGGTAAGCCTGCTTGGCGTGGTGGGGCCTCGGGTAGGCGTTGATCGCCTCTCGAGGAGGCGCGCTCGTAGCGCTTTGCGGCTGTTGTCTGTCGGCCATTTCCATCACTTCCTCGTAGGTCGTCCAGACGGGCTGGCGCCCGCGGTACTGCTGTTCCTCTCAGGAGCCGCTAGCGACGCCCTTATCTGGGCGTGTTTGTTGCCGCACTTCGTGAATGTCACGTCGCGCCGTCCCCTTTCTTAGGAGGTCGGCATGTCGACGCCTCGCGAGTCCAATGCATCTGGCGTGTTCGCCTCGGTAGGGCCGTGGCTGCGCTCCAGGGTGCATCGCTTCGGGGCGCGGCTCCGTGGCCGCACTGCTGCGGCGGCGGTGACGCTGGCGGCGAGCGCGCTGATGCTCTCCCTCCTGGTAAGCGAGCCTGTCGAGGCGGCCGTCACCAACGTGAGTGTCGTCGCGGTGGAGTCCCAGGCGGGGCTCGCGAACGCTGAGTACGAGATCTCGTTCGAGCACACGCACCCGACGACGTTGACCGGCGTCCAGGTGACATTCCCCGTCGGGTATACGGTCTCGAATCCGGGGAACAACGGGATCACGTGCGGCATTTCGGCGTCGTTCGCCTGTACCGGGCTCGGCAGCCACCGGATCGAAGGGACGCGCATCTCTGGCCGGACTGTGATCTTTGACTTTGACTCGGGCGTCCCGAACGTCGATAGCCCCATCAAGTTCCAGATCAAGGTGGGGATCACCAACCCCACCGCCGCCGGAGTCATCGACGGCTCCGACTTCGAAGTGTTCCTGAGCAGTACCGGACAACGGGCCACGGCTACCACGGATGTCACGATCACTCCGGGGCCGGCTGTCGGCCTCCAGGTCAGCACGCCGCCGGGCGACACCAACATCGGCGCGGCGCTGACGCCGAGCCCGGTCGTCCGGACCGTGGACGAGTTCGGCAACCCCTCGGCCGTGGGCCTCGCCGGGGCGCTCGACGTGACCGCGAGCCTCAATGGCGCCGGTACGCTGAGCGGTACGACCGTCCTCGACATCGGATCTGGCGAGGGGAACGGCGAGGTGACGTTCGACAACCTGAACGTCGACACGGCTCAGGCAGCCGCGACGCTTTCGTTCTCTGCGGACGGCCTGACCGGGGCGACGTCCGAGCCCTTCGCTATCACCTGCAACACGGGCGTCCGCGTGGACGAGACGTGCTACGCGACCATCCAGGACGCGATTGACGGGGCCGCATCCGGCGGCACCGTGAGCATCGATGCAGGCACGTACACCGAGACCCTGACCATCAACAAGGACATCACGCTCGAGGGCGCGGGCGAACTGGCAACCATCATCCAGGCCAACGCGCTCGCGGATACGGCGTCGGCGCCGGTCGTGGACATCACGGCGGGCGTGGTGACCATCCAGGGCCTCACGCTGCGACACGGAAACTCGCCGGACGACGGTGGTGGGATCCGCAATGCGGGAACGCTCACGCTGTCGTCCGTGACAGTGTCCGACAACAGCGCCGCCGCGAGCGGCGGGGGTATCGCCAGTAA
>CAYTRA010000080.1:0-3861 GCA_964439675.1 uncultured Dehalococcoidaceae bacterium | reverse complement strand
CTCAACATGACGGACGCCTCGATCACCGGCAACGATGCCGGGAGCAACGGTGGTGGTGTCCACAGCACCGGCACCCTGGGAGTGACGAGTTCGGCGATCACGGGGAACACCGCGACCGGCAACGGCGGCGGCATCCACAGTGGCGCCGGGCTCACCGTGGCGGGCAGTTCCATCACCGGCAACACCGCTACTGGCGACGGTGGCGGCATCTACCACGACTCCGCCTCGAGTGCGGTCGTCTCTGAGAGTTCCATCTCCGGGAACGGTGCTGCGCAGTCGAGCGGCATCGGCACCACGGGCACGGTGACCGCCACGCACAACTGGTGGGGCGCAGCCGACGGGCCGGCAGGCGCGGGTGATGACGTGTCCGCCGAGGTGCAGGTCGTCCCGTGGTACACGGACGCCGGGCGCACCACGCTGAGTGCTGCCGCGTGCATCGTCGACGAGTGCTACTCCTCCATCGAGGAGGCCATCGACGCGGCGACGGCGGGCGCCACGATCGACATCGGCGCTGCGACCTACACGGAGACGCTGACGATCGACAAGGACCTCACCCTCCAGGGCGAGGACCACTCCAGCACGATCATCCAGGCGCACGCGACCGAGGGCGCGGCCGCGGACCGCGTGATCGACATCGCGGAGGGCGTCGAGGTGAGCATCCTCGACATCACGATCCGCCACGGTGTGGCGCCCGGTGGAGAGCACGGCGGGGGCATCCGCAACGCTGGCACCCTCACGCTGACATCGACCAGCATCCTGAACAGTGCCGCGGTGGACGGCGGCGGCATCTGGAACAGCGGCTCGCTCGACCTCGTCGGGGCCGTCGTCAAAGAGAACGACGCGACCGGCAGCGGCGGCGGCATCTGGAACAGCGGCACGCTGGTGATCGATGACTCCGATTTCGAGTACAACACGGCGGCCATCGGGGGCGGCATCGCCAATAGCGGTACCGCGACGCTGAGCAACGGCACGTCTCTGTCCGACCACACCGCGACGGACACCGGCGCCGGGATCTCCAATACCGGCATCCTGGACGTGTCCGGCTCGGAAGTCCTCTACGGCGAGGCCGCAGCCGGTGGCGGCGGCATCCACAACGACGGCGGGCAGGTGACGATCACCAACTCCTACGTCGGTGACAACGAGGTCACCGCCGGAAACGGTGGGGGCATCCTCAACGAGGGTGCGGACGCGGTGCTGACGGTCGAAGACTCCGGTCTTCAGTGGAACTCCGCGACGGATGGCGGGGCGATCTACAACACCGCCGGCACCGTCACCGTCAGTGAATCCAGGATCGAAGACAACTCGGTCTCGGGGGGGCCTGAGGCCAACAGCGGGATCACCACGGACGTGCCCGTGTCGGCGGCCCTCAACTGGTGGGACGATCGCGATGGCCCAGGCGGGGACGGCCCTGGCGAGGGCAATGGGGTGAGCGCGCTCGTCACGTTCTTCCCGTGGTACACGGACTCCGACCTGGACGAGACCGTCCCCGTCGCCTGCATCGTGGACGAGTGCTACGCCTCGGTCCAGGAGGCCGTGAACGAGGCCACGGCCGGGGCGACGATCACGATCGGCGCCTCGGAGTTCACGGAGTCGGTGACCATCGACAAGGACCTCGTGATCAGTGGAGAGGACTCGTCCGACTCCGCGATCCAGGCACACGAGGACGAGGACGCCGCGACCAGCCGGGTGATCACCATCGAGCCCGGCTTCACGGTGACCATCGAGCACGTCACCTTGCGGCACGGCGCGGGCGTCGCCGACGGCGGCGCTATCCTCGTGGGGGCCGGCGCCACCCTGCACCTCCTGGACGTCCTGCTCGAGTACAACACCGCCACGGCCAACGGCGGAGCCATCTACAACACTGGTGGCACGGTGGACCTCGCGGACGTCGTGTTCGGCGGCAACTCCGCCGGGAGCGGTGGAGCGATCTACAACGCGAGCGGGACCGTGGTGTTGGACCGCGTTGAGTTCTACTCGAACACGGCCGACACCTCCGGGGGAGCGATCTACAACGTCGATGGCGGCGTGTTCGGCTCCCTCGATGGCAGCGAGTACGGCACCGCATTGTTCGAGAACAACGACGCCACGGACGGCGGTGCGATCTACTCCACCGGTGCCACCAGCGAGGTCTCACTGGGTGAGTCGGACCTCGCGGACAACGTGGCCGCCAACGCAGGAGGCGGCATCTACAACGTCGACGGGACGGTGACGCTGGTCTCAGTCGACCTGTCTGCGAACGATGCATCGGGAGACGGCGGCGGCATCTACAACGACGGCGGAACCCTGGACCTGGAGGATGTCTCCTTCGAAGGTAACTGGACCGGCGCCGACGGGGGCGGCGTCAACAACGCCGGCGGCAGCCTCACCCTGGAGAATGTTCAGTTCGTGGGAAACGACGCCGATGCCAATGGCGCCGGCATCTACAACACTGGCTCCATCAACGGCGCCGGCTTGTCCTTCGTGTTCAACGACGCGCTTGACGATGGTTCCGCCATCTACACGGCGTCGGGCGACGTGGACGTGAGCAACTCGCACTTCGATGACAACGGGGTTCCCGCCGTCTACGCGACCGGTGGGACCGTCACGGCGACGCTCAGCTGGTGGGGCTCCCCGTCCGGGCCGGGTGGGGAGGGCGACGGAAGCGGCGAAGTGATCGCCTCGATCGCGGACCCGATTCTGTACGACCCGTGGTGCGTGGACATGTTCTGCGACGCCACCTCCGCGGCGAGTGCGGCTGACTCGCTGCTGGACGTCAGCACGACCTCGCCCTCCACGGGGGACACGGTGACGATCACGGTCACCGTCCGCGACGAGGCCGGGAACGTCCGCTCCGCTGGCGGTGACCAGGTAGCGGTCTACCTCGACGGGACGCTGCTCGCGGCGACCGATGGGGACCTCACCGACGTGGGCGACGGGACGTACACCGCCACCTTCACGCCCGCCACCTCCGGCACGCACAACGTGCGGGCCTACCTGGGCCTGGACGACAGTGGTGCTGAGATCGGTGACGGCGAGACGATCACCGTCTCGGCAGTGGCGGTGGACGCGGCCGTGGCTCTGAGCACGACCGGTGCCGGCGAAGCGGTGACGGTGACGATCACCTACACCTCCGCGAACGCGGTTCCGAGTGACGGCACGATCCAGGTCACCTTCCCCGAGGCGTTCGGCCTCGACGCGGGCGCCATCGACGCAACCGTGTCGGTGGATAGCGCCGGGGACTTCGTGCAGGACGTGACCGTCGACGACGAGGTGGTCACGATCACCCTGAACGCCATCCTGGCGGCGGGTGACGTGCAGATCGTCTTCACGGCGGGCGTCACCAACCCGGCGGTCCCTGGACTGGTGGGAGCGTTCTCGCTCGCCACGCTGTCCGGCGGTTCCGAGATCCAGCAGGACGCCTCGTTCAGCACCGGGGGCAACATCGACCCCGGCCCGCCGAACGCGGCGCAGTCCACCGTGTCCGCCGATGTCACGTCGGCCCTCGCGAATGGCGTCGGCCAGGTGACGGTCACGGTCACGGTGAAGGATGCGCTCGGCAACCCGATCCAGGGCCAGGCCGTGACGCTCGACGATGGAGCGGGGAACTCGACCATCTCGGCCGGTGGCAGCACCGACGAGAACGGCGTGTACGTCTTCACCGCGACGAACAGCAGCGTGGAGACGGTGACCTACACCGCCACCGCCACTGGCTTCGGGACGATCGGTGCGACCGACCCGGTCACCTTCACGGCCCCGACGTCGAGCGCGGGCGACTCGACGGTCGTGGCGGCCCCGACCACGCGCGTGGCGGACGGTACGCAGGAGGCGGACATCACCGTCACCGTGCTCGACGCCGACGGCCAGCCGATCTCCGGCGTAACC
>CAYTRA010000079.1:0-9123 GCA_964439675.1 uncultured Dehalococcoidaceae bacterium | reverse complement strand
AGTCGTCCGCGCCCATCTCCAGGCCGCGGATCTTGTCGCTGTCCCGGGTCTTGCCGGTGAGCAGGATGACCGGGATCGGGCCACGCTCGCGGAGGCGGTTCAGCACCTCGAACCCGGTGATGTCCGGGAGCATGAGGTCCAGGACCACCAGGTCCGGACGCTCATCGATGGCACGCTGGATAGCCTCTTCGCCCGTGGAGGCGGTGACTGCTCGGAAGCCTTCGTCCACCAGTTGCAGACGGACGAGCTTCAGGACCGAAGCATCGTCATCTGCAATCAGGACTACGGGGCGCACTTGCTGTTCTGTCATGCGGCGTCCCTCCCTGGAAGTCTCTATCTCTAGCATAGAAATGCGCCCCCTAGTGAACTGAGAAGAGTAGATTGTGCCGGACGTGACGCTCACCACTGCCGGGATTGTTGCGATCGTTGCAACGACAGCGCTTGCGCTGACGTTCGTTGCGCTCGTGCGAGCCAGTCGGGCTTCTCGCCGGTCTGATGCACAGTTCCGTGCCATGACGGACGCGACCGGCTTCGGCGTTTTGATCGTGCGGCCGGACGGCTACATCTCCTACGCGAACTCTGCCGCGGAGGACACGCTGGGGTACCCGGCGTCCCAGCTGGTGGGGCGCCAGAAGCACGCGCTGCTGCACGGCATCGGCATCGAGGAGGACGAGTGCCCGCTGGTGCGCGCCCTGCATACGCAGGAGCGCTACTTCGGGCATGACTTCTTCGTGGACGCGCGCCGCAACCTGGTGCCGGTCACGGTGTCCAGCGCACCGCTGCCGGACGGCGCCGGCGCGGCCCTGGTGTTCCGCGACCGCTCGACGGAGGTTGCCCGCTCGCGGGAGCAGGAGCAGGGCTTCGCGCTGATCTCGCACGAGATCCGCAGCCCGCTGACGACGGTGGTGGGCTTCTCCAACCGGCTCCATCGCGCCGTCCTGTCCGGCCGGCTGCAGGTGCCGGAGCAGTATGCCGAGGAGATCGAACTCCTGAGCCGCGAGGCGGCGAGGATGCGCGACATCGTCACGGTGATCCTGGACGTCGCCACCCTGGAGCGGCGCCTGGAGATCCAGCCGGAGCCGATCCTCTTGAGGCGGCTCTGCGTGGAGGAGGCGGACCGACTGACGCGCGAACGCGGTGGCGCGGAGTTCGCCTGCCACGGTTCGGACGACGTGATCGTTGAGTCGGACGAACGCTACGTCCGCCGGGTGGTCCAGAACCTGATGGAGAACGCCGCCAAGTACGCGGGCGACGCCGGCCCCATCGAGGTGACCGTGGGAGAGCGTGATGGCGGCGTCACGGTGTCCGTGCGCGACCACGGGCCGGGGATCCCCTCCGACGTCCAGCCGCGCGTCTTCGACCGCTTCTACCGGCGAGAGAGCGAGGCAGGCCGGCGCGCCGGGTTGGGGCTGGGATTGTTCTTGTCGCGCCAACTGGCGATCCGGCTGGGCGGACGGCTCTCGCTCCAGTCCGAGCTGGGGCACGGCGCGGAGTTCACGCTCTGGCTGCCCGCTGAGCCACCTGACGCCCCGGTAGAGCCTCAAGCGACGGCCGACATTCGGTGGTGAGCCGGGTGTGAGGCATCAAGGGCTGGTCCCATCCTGGCCTCCATCCCCGGTTCTTCCGAGTCGTTCGCGCATCTGTTCGCCGCTGGGCCTAGAACGCTGACGCTCCGCAAGGCACCGGCCGGTACTCGAAATCGAGCGTCACGCCGCTCCCGGCGACCCGCGTCACATGCTCCGTAACCGCCGCAGACATTCAGCAGCATTTCGCGTTGCAAAGTCATCCGGCTCGGAGACTTTGTTATGCCTGAAATGCCACGAACCCAGAATGCGGTCTGCCCGCGCGGCGGGCGCACTGAGTGATCCTGTTGCGAAACTGTTATGTGCTCGTTCGCCGGGCAGGCTCGTGCGTCACCGCTTTGCGCCGATGCTGGAGCGACTCAGCGCCGGTTCGAGGGCTGGCGCTTCCAGAGGAAGGGACTCGCTCATGCTCGGCTGGATCGTCTTGTTCCTGCTGCTCGCCCTGGTGGCGGCGGCGCTGGGGTTCGGCGGGATAGCGGGAGCCGCAGCGGGCATCGCCCAGATCCTGTTCATCGTCTTCCTGGTGGTGCTGGCCGTCTCGATCGTGGCGAGCCTCACGATGGGTAGACGCGCTCCGTAGACCTTCCCCGGCCCAAGCAGAAGCCCCGCCATTCGGCGGGGCTTCTCTGTGCGTACTCGTACGGGTGCGCGCGGGCGGGCCTACTCGGCGACCACGGCCTCATCCTCCGAGACGTCCGTGAGCAGGGGGTAGATGCCCTCCTCGTCGTGGACCTCGCGGCCGGTGAGGGCCGGGGTGAAGACACAGACCATGCGCATGTCCGTGGTGGCCCGCAGGATGTGCTTCTCGTGGCCGTTCAGGGTGTACACCGTTCCGTCCGTGATCTCGTACACCGTGCCGTCCGTCAGGTCCTCCAGGGTGCCTTCCCCGCCGACACAGTAGACGGCCTCGATGTGGTGCTTGTACCACATGAAGGTCTCCGTCCCGGCCCGGATCAGGGTGTCGTTGAGCGAGAAGCCCACGCCGTCCCGAGCCAGCAGGAAGCGTCGACTCGCCCAGTTGGGCGTGTCAACGTCCCGATCCGTACCCTGCAGGTCCTTGAGATTGCGGACGATCAACCAGCACCTCCCGCGGCCGCCATGGCCGTGCTCCTCAGGCCGCGCTTGACCAGCGCCGCCTCCAACGATTCACAGATCACGTCCAGCCCCTTCGCCAGCGCCTCGTCCTCGATGGTGAGGGCGGGGAGGAGCTTCACCACGTCACTGGTGGGCCCGGAGGTTTCGAGGATCACGCCGCGATCGAAGGCGTTGCGCGCCACCTCGTCAGCCAGTCCTTCGACCTCGCAGTGCAGGCCCTGGATCAGGCCGCGACCGCGGTGGTGCGCCTGGGCCTCCGGGTAGGCGCGCGCCAGGCCGCGCAGGGAGTCCTCGATGGTGGCGGCCTTGCGGTCGACCTCGAGCGTGAGGGCGTCGTCCTGCCAGTACTCCTCCAGCGCGCGGGTGGCGGTCACAAACGCGGCGTTGTTGCCGCGGAACGTGCCGTTGTGCTCACCCGGGCCCCAGATATCCAGGTCGCGCCGGAACAGCGTGAGGGCCATGGGCAGCCCGTACCCGCTGATCGACTTGGAGATGAGCACGATGTCCGGCTTCACGCCGGCGGCTTCGAACGAGAAGAACGGGCCTGTGCGGCCGCACCCCATCTGGATGTCGTCCACGATGAACAGGCACTCGAACTCGCGCGCCGTCCGCTCCAGGCCCTGCAGGAACTCCATGCTGGCGGTGTTCACGCCGCCCTCGCCCTGCACCGTTTCCACGATGATGGCGGCCGGCTTGTCCAGGCCGGAGCCCTCCGCCGCCAGGAATGAGTGGAGGACCTCCAGGCTGTCCGTGTCCGGGCCGAGGAAGCCGTCGTACGGCATGGACGTGGCGTAGGACAGCGGGACCCCGCCCCCGCCTCGCTTCATGTCGTTCCCGGTGAGGGCCAGGGAGCCCAGGGTCATGCCGTGGAAGGCGTTGGTGAACGAGATCATGGTCTCGCGGCCGGTGACCTTCCGGGCGAGCTTCAGGGCGGCCTCCACGGCGTTGGTGCCGGTGGGGCCGGGGAACTGGACCACGTAGTCCAGGCCGCGCGGCTTCAGGATGACCTCTTCGAAGGTCTCCAGGAAGTCACGCTTGGCCGCTGTGGCCATGTCCAGCCCGTGGACGATGTTGTCGTCCCCCAGGTAGTCCAGCAGCGCCTGCTTCAGCGCCGGAGGGTTGTGGCCGTAGTTGAGAGATCCGGCGCCGGCGAAGAGGTCGATGTACTCGTGGCCGTCCTCGTCCCACATGCGCGAGCCCTGGGCTCGCGTGAACACTGTGGGCCAGGAGCGGCTATAGGACCGCACGCCCGACTCGATCGTCTCGAACGCCTCGAAGTTGCTCATGATGCTGCCGCCGTTTCTTCTTCCAGGTGCGCCGCGGATGCCTCCAGGGCCTCCCCGGTCACCGGCCCGATGCGGAACAGCACCTCGTCCTCGTGCGAGGGGCCGTCGAACCGCTCGCCCGGGAACAGGACTGTCTCGTTGCACAGGGTGTCCAGGTCGCGCGCAATCTTGCGGAAGGTGCGCTGCGACGCCTCGTTAGACGGGGTGACCGTGGCCTCCAGGAACTGCACGTCCGGGCTCAGCCGGTGGAGCAGGCCGTGGAGCATGGTGGCCGCCAGGCCCTGGCCTCGATGGTCCGGGTCCACGGCGATCTGCCACACGAACACGGCGTCCGGACGATCCGGAGGGCGGAAGCCGGCGATGAAGCCAGCCGGCGTTCCATCAACCTCCGCGATGACACACGCCTCCGCGAAGAAGTGCGAAAACATGTGGTAGGTGTATTCCGCGTTCTCCTCCAGGACGCCTGACTCGCGCGCCAACCGCCACATCGCCGCGCCGTCGCCGTACTCCAGGTGCGGCGGCCTGATCCGGAGGTGACTGTCCTCGTGTTCGCTTGCCTCGTGTTTACTTGATGGTTCGTCGGGCGATGACGAACCAACACGCATGAGCGTCATGGCTCGCGCGTCCTTTCCGGCAACCGTGACAGGCTGCTCCGCGACGGAGACAGAGGCCTCGACATCGCGCTGTGCTTTCCCACCCTAACCCGCACCGGGGGCAGGTCAAGGACGATTCGTCATGTCCGCGAGCGTCACGTAACGATTGCAACGGAATCGAAACATCACCTCGCGCCGTCGGCCTGGATCACCTCCCCTCGCATGCTCCGAGGGCTCCCGCGCGTGCCCTCGATCCCTCGTGGCGCCGCTAGTCGCGCTCCAGCACGGCGTTCAGGAAGTCGCGTGTGCGCTGCTCCTGCGGGTTGGTGAAGATGTCCTCCGGCGGCCCGGCTTCCACGACTCGCCCCTGGTCGAACATGACCACGCGGTCGCCGATTTCGCGGGCGAAGCCCATCTCGTGCGTGACCAGCAGCATGGTCATGGCGGTGTTCTCCGCCAGGTCGCGCAGGACGCCCAGCACCTCGCCCACCAGTTCCGGGTCCAGGGCGGAGGTGACCTCGTCAAAGAGCATCACCTCCGGCTCCATGGCCAGGGCGCGGGCGATGGCGACACGCTGCTTCTGGCCGCCGGAGAGGCGGGCCGGGTGTTCGTCCAGCTTGTCGCCCAGCCCCACTGCGTCCAGCAGTTCCTTCGCCTTCTCCTGAGCCTCCGCCTTGGACAGCCCCAGCACCTTGCGAGGCGCGAAGGAGACGTTCTCTTGCGCGCTCATGTGCGGGAACAGGTTGAAGTGCTGGAAGACCATGCCGATCTTGCGGCGCACCTCCCGCACGTGGCGCTCGGAGGCGGGCGTCAGGCTGCCGTTGCGCTCCTCGTGGTACAGGTAGTCGCCGTTGACCTGCACGGTGCCGCCGTTGGGGCGCTCCAGGGTCATCAGGACGCGCAGGATGGTGGTCTTCCCGGACCCGCTGGGGCCGATGATGACCAGCTTCTCGCCGGCGGCCACCTCCAGGTCCAGTTCGTCCAGGACCACCAGGTCGCCGAACCGCTTGGTGACCTTCTCGAACCGGACGGCGGATCCCTCCAGTTCGGACGCCTCGCGCTTGAGTCGGCTTTCAAGTTCGACGGGCAAGTCGCACCTCCAATTGCCGGACAAGGATGGATGCGGGGATGCTCACGGCGAGGAACAGAAGCCCCGCGAGCGTGTAGGGTTCGAGGAATCTGAAGGTCTGCGTGCCAATCGCCCGGGCCTCGCCCAGCACGTCCAGCACCGTGATGGTGGCCAGCAGGGGCACGTCCTTGAACATGGCGATGAGGTAGTTGCCCAGCGCCGGGATCACCTTCGGGATCGCCTGCGGCAGCACCACCCGCCCCCACGTGGTCACGGGCGACAGGTTGAGGGCGGTCGATGCCTCCCACTGCCCCTTCGGGACGCTCTCGATGCCGGCTCGGTACACCTCCGACGTGTACGTGGCGTAGTGCAGGCCCAGGCCGATCACGCCGGTGGTGAAGCCGCTGAGCGTGAAGCCGAACGAGGGGCCCACGAAGAAGAGGAAGTACAACTGCACCAGCAGCGGCGTGCTGCGGATGAACTCCACCACCCACGCCGTGGGCCAGGAGATGATGCGGTACTCGCTCCGCCGCAGGATGGCGAAGAACAGCCCCAGCACCATCGCCAGGGTGATGCCGAGCAGCGTGGCCTGCACCGTCACGATCAAGCCGTCCAGCAGGCGGGGCATGATGTCCCAGGCGAACTGCCAGTCCCAGTTCATGCCGCCCGCCTCCCGGCCTCGCGGCCGATCTCCAGCCCTCGGGAGAGGCGCGCCTCAGCGAGGCGCACCGTGAAGGCGATGGCCTGCGCGACCACGAAGTAGAGGATGAGCGCCATGCTGAAGAGCGTGAGCGTGCTGGCGCTGCCGTTCACGCGCAGCAGTTGGGCGACGAAGGTGATGTCCGCGAGCGTGATCAGGGAGACCAGCGCACTGGCCTTCAGCAGTTCGATGAGCAGATTGCCGTACGGCGGCAACATGGCCACCGCGGCCTGGGGGAAGATCACGTACTGCATCCGCTGCAAGGGGCTGAGGTTGAGCGCGATGCTCGCCTCCGTCTGCCCTCGAGGGACGGCCTGCACGGCGCCGCGGACGACCTCCGAGCCGTACGAGCCCATGTTCAGCCCCAGCGTCACGGCGCCGGCCACCATGGGTGAGAACGTGGGGCCAATGAGCGGGAGCGCGTAGAAGATCCAGAACAACTGGACGATGGCGGACGTCCCGCGGAAGAAGTCCACGTAGACGCGGTTCACCCAGCGCACGCCTCGGAAGGGCGAGAGGCCGGCGAGGCCGGACACGATCGAGAGCGACGTGCCCAACAGCGCGCCGAAGAACGTGACCTGGAGCGTGATCCAGACCCCGTCCAGGAAGCGTTCCCACAGGGATAGGTCGAGCATGTCCTTGCCTCACCATCCGGAGGCGGCGCGTCCCTGTGCCACCCCCGGTGTGAAGTGCTCCACGACAGCCGAAGGCTGCCGTGCCTGCCGGGACTCCTAACTCGCCTCGCAGAGGTCTGCCGCGGTGACGTCCGTCGCCGCACCGACCTCCGTCTCGCCGAAGCCGAACTCCTCCGTGATCGGGACGATCTCGTTGTTCTGCTTCATGCTGACCAGCACGTCATTGAACGCGTCGCGGAGTTCCTGGTCGTCCTGGCGGAAGCCGTAGCCGCCGCAGCCGCGCTCCGGCTCGCCGTTCTCGCCCGTCGGGGTGAAGCCGGCGGTCATCTCCAGGCTGTCGTCCGCCAGGCGCTCCAGCTGGGCGCGGATGGACAGGCTCGTGGCCGCGATCACGTCCACGCGGCCGGCCTGCAGGCCCTCCGCCATCGCGGGCGCTTCATCGAAGCGGGTGATGCGGTCGTCCGGGATGCCGGCCGCCGTCGCGTAGCCCTCCTCCACGCCGCCGGAGAGCACCCCGATGGTGGCGTCCGAGTTGGCGACGTCCTCGTAGTTGGTGAGGCCCAGCGGGTTGCCCGCCTGGACGCCGAAGGCCTGCGGGATGCAGTAGTCCGGGTCGGAGAACAGGATCTCCCCGCACCGGTCGGGGTTGATGAACATGCCGGCGGCGATGATGTCGAAGCGGCCCGCTTGCAGTCCGGGGATGAGCGAGCCGAACGGCACCACCACGCCCTGGATCTCCGGGATGCCGAGTTCCTCCAGGACCACGCGGGCTACCTCTGGCGCCTCGCCCGTGACGTTGCCGGTCGCGTCAGCGAAGCCGTATGGGGCCTCGTTCGCGAAGCCGATGGTGATGTAGCCGCGCTCGCGCGCCGCCTCCAGCGTGCTGCCGCTGGCGTCGCCGTTGCCGCCACCGTTGCCGCCATCCGCGGTGCCGTCTCCGCCGTTGTCGTCGTCACAGCCAAGCAGGGCTGCGCCCGCCAGGCCGAGGCCGAACATGCCGGCGCCGCGGAACAGTGTCCGCCGGCCGACCGTGCGGCCGAGCAGCGCGTTCACCTCTGGGGATTCGTTTCGCATCTGGACCCTCCTCGTCCTTGTGAGGCCGAGGCGCCTATCCCACGTCTTGTCACCGGCCACCCGGTCCGACGCGCACTTGGGTACGCGCTGAAGCCGGGCGTCACGGCTCACACGTCCTTCCCCCAAAACAGCCGACGGGCAGCGGTGGAGCGGAAAGCACGCGGAGGCGCCACGCCTCGCGTCCGCTAGACACCGTAAAGGACGAGGTCAAATCCGAATGAATGAAACGTTGCAGTTGTGCTAGTGAACGCTCGCACAATATCGCTTTGGATTGACATATCACGACGATCTGCGCTCGGTCGTGACAGACTCAGATCGCACATCGTGTTCGCACGAGGATGTGACAGCAGTTCAGTCACCAACCCCATCACAGTTCTCACGATCGTTCCTGACGATCTCGCGCATCGAGCGCTCACGCCGGACGGCCGGCCTGCTGCTACAGTCCCGCGCATGAGACGAGGGGCCCGCTCACTCCACCGCCATCGCGCCGCACTCGTAGCGTGCGCAGCGCTCGCGGTCCTGGCCCTCGCGGCGTGCTCCGACAGCGAGGAGGGCGCCCCACAGATCGAGGCGTCCCCTACGCCGACGCCCCTCGCCTCCGAGGCGACCCCGACGCCCACCGAGAGCGCGACGCGCACGCCCACGCCGACCTCGACGCCGGTGGAGGTGCTCAACACGCTCTGGTTGGTGGACGCGGCGAGCGGCGAGGTGGAGACCCTCTACGAGGGGCCGAGCGCCGTCTATTCCGAAGCGTTCCAGGGCGACACGGCAGTCTTTGGCACAGTCGAGCGGGGGCTCCGCCGGGTCAGCCTCGATGGCGACGTACTCGGCGCGGTCGAGGGGCGGTGCCAGGGGACGGCGGACGGCGTCGTGCTGGACGGCGCGCCGTACGAGGGCATTTCGTGCGGTCCGATCTCACCGGATGGCCGCTACATGGCATTCACCACGGCCTGGTTCCAGGAGGACCTGGAGTACGGCTACGGGGTGGTCGACCTGGAGACGCACGAGGGGCAACTGATCCGTACGGACATGGCGGACTGCGGCGGCTGCGACTTCCGCTACGGGCCGGCCTGGTCACCGTCCAGTCG
>CAYTRA010000078.1:0-9148 GCA_964439675.1 uncultured Dehalococcoidaceae bacterium | reverse complement strand
GATGCAGCTCCAGCCCTCGACGCAGTCGTGCCGGGTAATCTGGGTCCGCGATGGCATCGCGCGCAGATGGTGTCGCAACCAGAAGGCTCTGCGATGCCTGGTACCGGGGGTGGGAGTCGAACCCACACGCCTTGCGGCCGCGGGGTTTAAGCCCGCTGCGTCTGCCGTTTCGCCACCCCGGCGCCGTCGATCGCGCCCAACTTCCGAGGCGCATACGAGCCTCGAGGCGCGGGCAAGCCGATTCTAGCCGTCTCCGCCGGTAGACTGGCCCCATGCTCTTCTCCACGCGCTTCCATGAGCCCATCCGTCGCGGGGACGTGACGGTCACCCTGCGGCGCTGGAAGCGGCCGCAGGCGAAGGAGGGCGGGCGGTACCGCCTCCACACGGGCGCGGTCATCGAGGTCACCCGCGTCGACGTCGTGGAGCCCTCGTCCGTGACGGACGCGGACGCGAAGCGTGCAGGGTTTGGCTCCGCCGCCGAGGCGCTCGCCGGCCTCGAGGGGTACGAGGGCGACCTGTACCGCGTGCAGTTCCACTACCTGGGCGACCTGCCGGACGAGCGCGCGGCGCTGGCCGCGAACGTGGAGATCACGGAACAGGACTACGAGGAGATCACGCAGCGCCTCGCGCGAATGGACGGCGGCGAGCGCGGCGCGTGGACGCGCGACGTCCTGCGCCTCATCCGTGATAACGAGGGCGTGCGCGCCCCGGACCTGGCGGAGCGGATGGGCCGCGAGACGTTGCGCTTCAAGGCGGACGTGCGGCGCCTGAAGGCCCTGGGGCTCACGGAGAGCCTGGAGGTGGGCTACCGCCTCAGTCCTCGCGGACGTGCGCTGCTCGCCCTCGATGCCGTCGACGCGGGGCAGCCCTCGACGAGCGGGGAGGCGTAGTGCCGACAGAGCGGCGGGTGGAGAAGATGCGCGAGGTGCTGGCGCGGCGGCAGTTCGACCTGCAGGTGGTGGTGGACCACGTCCATGACCCGCACAACGCGTCGGCGATCCTGCGCACCTCGGACGGGTTCGGGGTGTCCACGATCAACCTGCTCTACCAGCGCGAGGAGTTCCCGGAGATCTCCGCCGGCGTCGCCGGCTACGCGAAGAAGTGGCTCACCATCCGCCGCTTCGAGGCCGCCTCCGAGATGGTGGAGGCGCTCCACGCGGAGGGCCTGCGCGTGTACGCGACCAACCTCGAGCCGGGCTCGCTCGACTACCGCGAGGTGGACTGGACGCAGCCCTCGGCGGTGGTGTTCGGCAATGAACATCGAGGCTGCACGCAGGAGGTCATCGACCTGGCGGACGCGAGCGTGCTCATTCCGATGCAGGGGATGGCGCAGTCGTTCAACGTCTCGGTGTCGGCGGGCATCGTGCTGTCGGAGGCGTTCCGGCAGCGCGCGGAGGCCGGCCGGTACCCGTCGCCGTGGGACGAGCAGCGACAGGCGATGCTGGACGAATGGCTCGCGCGCGAGGACCGCGCGGCGCGCCGGCTGTCGGGCGCCTCCGGCTGACGCCCCGGTTCGACTACGCCGAGGCGGCGTTCTCCTCGAAGCGTGCGAGCAGGCAGGCGCCGATGAGCCCCTCCGCCTGCTTGACCAGGTCCGCGCCGCCGTTGAAGAAGCGGTCCAGCACCCGTCCCACCTGGGGGCTGACGCCCTCCTCGGCGGTCGTCCCCGTGCTGTGCAGCGGGTCGGCCACGCCGACAGCCGCGATGGCGCGGGAGGTCTCCCACAGCACGCGCGCGACGGGACGCGTGGCCCATAGCGCGGGCTGGTTGATGACCAGGTGCGCCTCCGCCAGTTCCACGGGGAGCCGCCACTTCACGTGCAGCGCCGCCGTCACTTCGCGGACGGTAAAGCCCAGGACGGACTCCTCCAGCGCCTCGGACCAGCCCTCGTCCAGGATTGCGTCATGCAGTCGCGCCAGGGCGTCCGGCGCCACCATGTCCAGGCCCAGTAGCCCCACTCGATGCAGCATCCCGCCCACGTAGGCCAGGTCGCGCGCCTCGGACCGCTCCACGTCGGCGAGCGTGGACGCCAGCGCGCCGGCGGCGGCGGCATTGCGCCAGTAGTCCATGAAGTCGATCTCGCTGGCGTCCGCGGCCAGCGTGTCCACCACCAGCACGGCCACGGCCGCGGCGTGGATGCGCCGGTAGCCGATCTGTCGGATGGCCGTGGAGGCGGCGCTGCGGCCCTTGCCGTCCACGTAGGGGCTCACCGACCCCAACACCTGCATGCCTCGGTCCAGGTCCGGATCTGAGCGCACGATCTCGACCATGCGCGAGTCCGCGTCAGGGTCGTCGTGTCGCAGGGCGAGCAGGGCGTGCAGCGAGTTCGGTAGCGGGCGCCACCGGGTCACTCGTTCCGCGATGGAATCGGCCGTGAGCGTGGCAAGCGGCGGCATGGCGGTCTGCACCGTTTCACGCTGGGTTCAGATATGCGCATCGCCGCCATGGATGCGCCTGGATGCCTCGAACGTACAGGCCGTATGTCCGCCTCGTCAACCGGGCATGAGCGCCCGCTCGCCGGCCCTCGATAGCCATCGAGACCGTCGAGGTGGCCTCGGAAGGGTGGGGCAACGAGAATCCCCGGCGGGCGCCGGGGATTGGTGGTGTTACTGGAGGCCACGGCGGGAATCGAACCCGCGATGAGGGTTTTGCAGACCCCTGCCTTACCACTTGGCTACGTGGCCCCGGAGGGGCGGCTCCCAGCGAGATCAGAGACCGAATCGGATGGTGCCCAGGATGAGACTTGAACTCATACGCCCGTAAGGGCACTGCCCCCTCAAGACAGCGCGTCTGCCAATTCCGCCACCTGGGCAGGTGTCCGATCTGTGGCAGGAGTGGAGGGACTCGAACCCCCGACCGGCGGTTTTGGAGACCGCTGCTCTACCAACTGAGCTACACTCCTAAGAGGCCGGACACCCAGTGTAACAACCGCGTCCGCTCTCGCGGAAGTATCTTCCGAGCCGTCCCGCGACTCTGCCGTCCTCGACCTTGTCCTCGCCCCCCGGAACTTCGCCTCCGTCGAGGCGGACTGGCTGATCGCGTTAGTCGAAGGGGATGTCGTAGAAGCGCCGAATGGCGTCTTCCCACGCGGTCTCCATGAACCACTCGCGGTCCATGATCTCCAGGGTGCGTGCGAGCGCCTTCGGCAGCGTGTCGAAGCGGTCACCGGCGATGACGTACTCCTCCGCGCGAGGCTGGAGGCAGTCCCGGTGCACCCAGTCCCAGGGGACCAGACCGGTGGAGACGTGGGGGACGGACTCGCCCGCCGCCCGAGCGCGCGCCTGTTCCTCGAGGCCCGCGCGACGCTCCTCGAGGTAGTCGGGGGCGACGCTGAGGACGGCGTCCGCGGGGGACGCGACCTCTTCGCCGCACGCGTCGCAGGCGCGCCATCCGGCGAACTGGCTGTCGGTCGCGGATATCACAGTAGGGAACGATATCAGGGCGCTGCGGGTAGTCCCTAATCCGTACTGTGATAATCGTCAGCGAGGATCGTCCTGGAGGGCGATCCCATGCTTGAGTCAGTCCGCGCGCACGAGATGACCCCGGAGCAGCGTCAGGATTTTGACGAACTGCTGGCGGAGGTCTCCGAACTCCAGCCATTGCCGGCGATTGCCGTGCGCCTGATGAGCATGGCAGAGGACAGTCGCTTCTCCGCCCAGGACCTGGCGGCCATCATCAAGGGCGACCAGGCGATCACCCTGAAGATCCTGCGCCTGGCGAACTCGCCGGCCTACGGCATGTCCACGCGCGTGAAGAGCCTGCGCGAGGCGATCGTGCTGCTCGGGTTTCGCGAGGTGCGCAGCCTGGCGTTGGCCGCCTGCGTCCTGGACTCCAACACGCGCCAGCAGATCGCGGACTCCACGCTGGACTACGACGAGTTCTGGGTGAACTCGCTGGCGATTGCCCACTTCGCCCAGGCGCTGGGCAGCATGGAGGGCATCAACGCGGACGAGGCGTTCACGGCCGGCATTGTCCACAACGTGGGCCGGCTGGCCATGGCGCAGCACCGTCCGGACTGGCTCCGTATGACGGCCGCCGCAGCGCGCGACCGGGGCATGGCCGTCCACGACGTACAGGCGGCGGTACACGGCTTCACGGACGCCGAGCTGGGCGCCGCGGTGGCACGAGCGTGGCAGTTCCCGGCGGCGCTCGCGCAGTCCGTGGAGCGGCACGCGTGGGCGCCCTCCGCGATCACGGAGAAGAAGTCCCTGGACTCCGTGGTGATGCGCGCTCGACGGTTTGCGAGGGCGCACGGGCTGAGTGACAGCGTGGACGTGGGCCGCCGCATGACGCCGGACTACGACTGGCAACTCCCCAAGGTCGCGAAGGCGCTGTCGGAGATGGGTGGCCCCAGCGGTGTGATCGCCCGCGCCCGGACCTTCCTGACGGAGGCCACCGCCTCGTAGCCCTGCGCGCCCTCGAATTCCACGAGGTACCAGCCACGAGGTACCCCGCGGGGACTCGATGGCGCGATTCCGGGCCGGTGGTGGTGCAGGGAGATCGGGTGTTACCCGATCGGCAGCCGTCAGGAACCTGTCGACCATGCATCCGTGAGGACTGCGCCGTGACCCCCGATCCATCGCGTTCAGCCGAGCAGCAGGAAGCCTTCGACGACCTCGTGCGGGACGTGAAGGAACTGCGGCCGCTGCCGGCTATTGCGCTGCGCCTGATCGCGATGGCGGAGGACAGCCGCTTCTCCGCGCAGGACCTGGCCGGGACCATCCGCACGGACCAGGCCCTGACGCTCCGCATCCTGCGACTCGGGAACTCGCCCGCGTTCGGACTGCCGAGGCGCATCACCAGCCTCCGGGAGGCGATCGTCCTGCTGGGCTTCCGCGAGGTGCGCTCGCTGGCCCTGGGCGCGTGCGTGGTGGACGCCACCGCGCACGGCCGCATTGAGGACGCAATGCTGGACTACGAGGTCTTCTGGGTGAACTCGCTGGTGGTCGCCTACTTCGGCCAGGTGCTGGCGGAAGCCGAGGGCCTGGACGGCGACGACGGGTTCACGGCCGGCGTGGTGCACAACGTGGGCAGGCTCGCCCTGGCCCAGCATCGCCCTCAGTGGCTGCGAGACGCCGTCGTGCTTGCCCGCTCCGAGGGCCTGACGATCCACGACGCCGAAGTGCAGGTGCTGGGCTTCTCGGACGCGGAGGTCGGCGGAGCGGTGGCTCGCGCATGGAGCTTCCCGCAGCAGTTGGTGGACGCCGTGGAGCACCACGCCTGGCCGCTGTCCCAACTCGGCCAGTCGCGGGACCTCGACTCCATCATCGCCCGTGCGCGTCGCTTCGCACGCTCACATCGCGTCTCGGACGGCCTCGATGTGGTCGGCCGCCCGCTGATCCCCGACCAGGAGTGGGCGCTCCCGAAGCACGTAGACGCCCTGCGCTCGCTCGGCGGCGTCACCGGCATCCTGGAGCGCGCACGCGCGTTCCTGCAGGACACAGCCGCCTGAGGCGAAGCCGCGCAGGGGCCTCCACCAATCCTCGTGACGCCTCGGCGGATGGGGGGTACAGGTGGTGCCGGGGGCGGGACTCGAACCCGCATGAGCTCACGCCCGGCGCATTTTGAGTGCGCTGCGTCTGCCGATTTCGCCACCCCGGCTGGGAAGTTCATCGTAGCAGCAGCCGACGTCACAGACCCGGCCTGCCGTCAGCGTCGTAGACTCCCTCGCACCCGTCCGCAGGAGGTGCTGGCATGCCCGATCCCAACCCCGTCGTCTTCTGGCAGATAGCGACCACGCCCGAGGGGAGGCGGTTCTACGAGGAACTGTTCGACTGGCAGGTCGCGGAGGACGGGCGCATCGATCCCGGCGGGCCGGGCGACTTCGACCCGAAGGGCGCGTTCCTGCGGCTGAAGGACGGGCAGCAACCGTTCGTCTCGCTCTGGATCCGCGTGCTGGACCTCTGGGGCACCTTCGACAAGGCCGAGGCGTTGGGCGCCTCGGTGCTGCGCCCGATCGGACGGGTCGGCGAGGGCCCGCACACCGCGCTCCTGCGCGCGCCGGACGGCATGACGTTCGGCCTGGTGCAGCAGTAGGTACGGACCGCGTGCCGCGCCTGCCGCTCTTCCTCCGTCGCCGGCCGCCACCCGAGGCGATCCGATGGGCCGAGCGCGCCCTGGGCCGAGGCTGCCGCGTCACGAGCGTCGAACGGCTGCGCGGCGGCACCTCCGCCGCCGTGCACCTGCTGAGGGTGCGCGACCTTCGAGGTGACACGCACGCCGTGGTGCTGCGCCGCTTCGTGCGCGAGGACTGGCTCGCGGAGGAGCCTGACGTGGCGGAGCGCGAGGCGCGCATCCTCCAGGCGCTCGAACGCGCGGATCTGCCCGTGCCACGACTGATCGCAGTCGACCCGACCGGCGAGGAGTGCGACGTGCCGGCGGTGCTGATGACGCGCGTGCGGGGCCGCATCGACCTTGCGCCGCGCGACCTCGATGCGTACCTGCGAGCGCTGGCGGCGCCGCTGCCGCTGCTCCACTGGCTGGGGGTGGTGGAGGGCGTGGCCTCGTACTACCCGTACTTCACTGACCAGGTGGAGCAGCCGCCTCCGCCGCCGACGTGGCTCCGGCGCAAGGACCTCTGGCGCGCGGCCGCCTCGATCGTCACGCAGCCGTGGCCGGAGACCGCGCCCACGTTCATCCACCGCGACTACCACCCCGGCAACATCCTCTGGTCGCGCGGGCGGCTGTCCGGCATCACGGACTGGGTGAGCGCCTCAAACGGCCCGCGCGGCATCGATGTGGCGCACTGCCGCTACAACCTCGCGGCGCTCTTCGGCGTCCCCGCCGCCGAGGCGTTCCGCGAGGCGTACGAGGCGACGGCGGGCGTGGAGCATCACCCGTTCTGGGACCTCCTCAGCGCCGTCGACGGCGGCGACCCCGACGCGGCGCAGTGGCACGATGCCGGACGCGTGGACCTCACCGACCGCCTCCTGGTGGCGCGCCGCGAGGAGTACGTGGAGGGGCTGCTCCGGCGGTTGTGTTGAGCGGGGGGCCACACCCGCCAACAACACAACGGCCCGCCGGAGGCGGGCCGCTTGCGTGCGATGGAGCGGAAGACGAGGGTCGAACTCGCGACCTCCTCCTTGGCAAGGAGGCGCTCTGCCACTGAGCTACTTCCGCGTGCTCCCGATCATAGCGAATCGGCCACCTTGGGCAAAGCCCGCCACACTCTACGACTTCTCGGCTTCGGCCTTGCGTGCGCCCTCGCGCTGGGCGCGCATCTTCTCGCGCTCTTCCTTGGTGTCCTCCCACCACTGGTGCCAGCGGGAGCGCGGGATCGTGCCGGCGCGGTGCTGCTCCAGCGTCTCCTGCGCCGCGCGGTCGATGGCCTGCTGGAGCGCCTCGATGGTGGTGTTGTTCATGAACAGACGGTCGGAGGCCGGCTCGCGGTCCTGCCACTTGCGGGCGGCGTCCAGGCGCTGGCGCGCCTCCGCCTCGCTGAAGTTGTTGCGCGCCATCAGCCGCGGAAGGGCCACGTCGTAGTCGGCGGCGACGAGCCAGGTGGCGTCGCACCAGGCGGAGTAGCCGGCCTCGATGAGGTTCACGGCCTCGAGGATCGCGAACTGGTCGTCCGGGAGGGTGGCGCGCCACTCGTCGATGACGCGCTTCATCTCGCCGCCGATGTCGCCGATCGCGGTCGTGAGGGCGCCCATGCGCTCGGCGTTGCCAAAGACCTTGCTGCCCAGCACCTTGCGGTCGATGAAGCCGTCCTCGCCGACCACCTCGTCGCCGAACTCCGCGACGATGCGGTCGAAGCCCGGCTTGCCGGGGTCGTACATGCGGTGCACCACCTTGTCGGCGTCCGCGTGTACGGCGTTGTACTTCTCCACCATGTACTGGCAGAGGTACGACTTGCCGGTGGCGATGGAGCCACTCACTCCCAGCACGATCGGCATTCCGACTCCCCTCGCACGTCCCGCTCCGGACACAGTTCCGGGCGCGCGCAGACTAGCGGAGGTGCGGCTCGCAGGCCAATCCCGCCGAGGGCGCTCAGCAGCGGTTGCGCCGCCGAGGATGATCCCTGCCGAGGAGGCGGGCATATGACGACGACCGAACGCATCCAGGCGGTCCGCGACGCCTTCAGGCGCTTCGCGCGCGCAGAGGCGGCGGTGCAGGGCTCGCCGCTCTATGAACGCCTCTGCGAGGTCATCGCGGAGGACGAGTCCCTCCTGGAACTTGCCTCGGAGGCGCGGGCGGGGCAGCCCGTGCCCAACCTGTTCCTGGGGGCGGTGCACTACCTGCTGGAGGAGGCGCGTGACACCTCGCTGGCGGCGTACTACCCCAGCCTGGGCGGCGAGCGCCCGCCGGGCGATGCGGTGGGCGACGCCCTGCTCGAGTTCGTGACGCCGAGGCGTGACGAGGTCGCGGGGCTGTTGCGGACGCGGCTGGTGCAGACGAACGAGGTGCGACGCTGCACCGCGTTGCTGCCGGCGTTCCGAGTCGCCTCGGACGAAGCGGGCGCCGCCCCGCTGGCGCTCATCGAGATCGGCCCGTCGGCGGGGCTGAACCTGCTGTTCGACCGCTACCGCTACGACTACTCCGGCGTGCCCGCCGGCGATCCTGCGAGCGCCCTCACCGTGAGCACCGAGGTGCGCGAGGCCGCCCCGCCTGTCGACCGCGTGCCCGGCGTCGCGTCGAGGTTTGGCATCGACCTCAACGCCCTCGATGTGCGGTCGGACGAGGACATGCGGTGGCTGCGGGCGCTGGTGTGGCCCGAACACGACGAACGGCGGTCGCTGCTCGCTCGGGCGATCGAGGTGGCGCGCGCCGACCCGCCGACGGTCGTCAGCGGCGATGTCTTCGAGGACCTCCCGGGGGCGTTAGACGCTGCTCCGAAGGAGGCGGCGGTGGTCGTCTACGCCACGTTCGTCCTCAACCAGTTCTCGCGGGAGATGCTGGAGCGCCTGAGGGCGCTGATCGTCGATGCGTCCCGCCGTCGGTCGGTGCACATCGTGACGATCGGCGCGAACGAGTGGTTCGGCGCCGGACGACCGGCCGACGGCTCCACGGAGGTCTGGCTCGCCACCGCCGAGGGCAGGCGGGCCTCGGTGCGCCGTCTCGCGCAGGCGGACCCGCACGGGCGCTGGATCACGTGGGCGCCGACCGAGAAGCAGGAGTGGGCCTGAACGCGCTACCGCCGGGAGCGCTA
>CAYTRA010000077.1:0-9188 GCA_964439675.1 uncultured Dehalococcoidaceae bacterium | reverse complement strand
CCCGCCCCCCATTTCCCCCCCCCGGCCGGGGCGTGGGGGGGGGGGGGGCGGGGCCCCCCCCCCCCGCCCCGAACCCTCGCGCACAACCGAAGCACGGAGGCAACACGCAACATCGCAACGCCCACCTCAGAGCCCACACCACCAACCGACCGAGGACTACCGCCGGGCAGCGCGAAGCGCCTGCACCTCCGGCTCCCCCTCCCGCGAGGGAGGGGGCTGGGGGGAGGGAGAACCGCCTCTTCTGATCTCCCCCTTCCCTCCTAGGGAAGGGGGCCGGGGGGATGGGCCGCCCCAAACGCCTCACGCGCAACCGCACTACCGAGGGCAAGACCCAGCGCCGAGGCGACACCCACAGCAGCACGCCCTACAGCGCCGCCGCCTTCGCCAGCAGCACCTCGCGCACACGCTCGTTGCCCGCCAGGTCCGCCGCCGCCAGCAGCGCCGCACGCGCCTCCTCCACCAGCCCCAACTGCGCCAGCAGTTCGCCTCGCACGCTGGGCAGCAGGTGGGACTTCGCCAGCACCCCGGACGCGTCCAGCGCATCGACGATGCGCAGCGCATCCGCCGGCCCCGAGGCCATCGAGACCGCCACCGCGCGGTTCAGGTCCACCACCGGGTTCGAGGTCAACTGACCGAGCGCCTCGTACAGCAGCACGATGCGGTCCCAGTCCGTGTCGTCCACGCTCGGCGCCGTCGCATGGCACTCCGCGATCGCCGCCTGCAACGCGTAGTTGCCGCGCCCCCGACCCAGCGAGTCCGCCCGCGCCAGCGCCTGCACACCGCGTGTGATCTGGCCTCGGTCCCAGCGAGTGCGGTCCTGGTCCGCCAGCAGGATCGGGTTCCCGTCCGCGTCCGTGCGCGCCCCGAACCGCGAGGCCTGGAACTCCATCAGCGCCACCAGCCCGTGCACTTCCGGCTCGTCCGGCGCCAGCCCCGCAAGCACGCGGCCCAACCTCAGCGCCTCGCTCGCCAGGTCACCGCGCACCCACCGGTCACCCGAGGTCGCCGAGTACCCCTCCGTGAAGATGAGGTAGATCACGCCCAGCACCCCGCCCAGGCGTTCCGCCCACTCCTCCGGCTCGGGAGCCTCAAAGGGCACGCGCGCCGCCGTGAGCGTCTTCTTGGCCCGCACGATGCGCTGCTGCATCGTCGGCACCGGCACCAGGAACATGCGAGCGATCTCCTCGCTCGTCAGGCCGCCCACCACTCGCAGCGTCATCGCCACCTGCGCCTCGCGGCTCAGCACCGGGTGGCACGCGATGAAGACCAGCCGCAGCAGGTCGTCATCGATGGGCGCCCACTCCTCGGAGGTCTCCTGCTCCAGGTCACGCGCCATCGCGCGGTACCGCTCGTCGAGGCGTTCCCGACGCCGCCAGCCATCGATGGCCTTGCGCTTCGCCACGGCCGTGAGCCAGGCGCCCGCGTTCCGCGGCACGCCGGACTCCGGCCATTGCGCCAACGCGTCCACGAGCGCGTCCTGCGCGAGGTCCTCCGCGAGGCCCACGTCGCCCACCATGCGGGCAAGCGACGCGACCACGCGGGAGCCCTCCATGCGCCAGACCGCCTCGACGGTGCGCTTGATGTCAGTCATCGCCGGTTCCCGGCCTGCCTGCCTCGGCCCTACTCAGTGCCAAGCTGCTTGCGCCACTCCGGCTCCTTCTGGACGTACTCGTTGTCGGCGAAGTCCTCGAAGTCGCTGGCGTCGTTGATGCGGCGGACTTCCAGCTTGTTGCCGGGGCCCAGCGGGCAGCGGCTCGCCCACTCGATGGCCTCTTCCTTGGTCGCCGCCTGGATGATCCAGAAGCCGTTGAACAGCTCGTGCGTCTCCCCGTAGGGGCCGTCCGTCACGATCGGCTTGTCGGCAGAGAAGTCGACCACGAACCCCTCTTCGGGACCGCTCAGCCCCTCGCCGCCCAGCATCACGCCGGCCTTGAGCATGGACTCGTTGTACGCGCCCATCGCGTTGAGGATCTCCTCGAACGGGACTTGCTTGGACGCCTCGATCGCCTCGTCGGTCGACCGCATGATCAGCATGTACTTGCTCACAGGTGCTCTCCTTCGGCTCAGCGGCGCCCCTCCGGCGCCCCTCTACAGACACGTCGAACGGCGTGCCCGCAGATCGACACCGCGACGAGAATTTTTTCGGGAATCGACTGTACGCACCCGTCACCCGTCCGTCAGCGCCCCACGAGCACCTTCTCCTCTGGCCCCCCCCCCCCGCGGGGGGGTGGGTTGGGGTGGGGGAAGCGAGCACCGAGGCGGACTAGCGAGTCTCCGGGGCAGTAAGAACAGGAGGCAGGCCCTTACGGCTTGAGCGTCCGGTAGTCCGGCGCCGTGATGTCGCGCAGCACGGACACATCCTTGTCCGCCAGCCGCGAGGCGATCCGAGGCTCCAGGTCGCCGATGCGCTTGTTCGTCGTCACCACCGTGAACGCACGCGCCAGGTGGCGGTGGTTCAGCAACTGGTACAACTTCTCCTCAGCCCACGGGCTGGACTTCTGCGCCCCCAGGTCATCGAGGATCAGCACCGGCGACTCCACCAGCGCACGGAACAACTGGTCGTACCGCCTCGGAGCGTCGGGGGCGTAGGCGGCGCGCAGTTCGTCCAGCAGGTCCGCCACGTTCGCGAAGGCCACGCGGTCGCCCGCGTCCAGGCGTTCGTTGGCGATGGCTGCCGCCAGGTGTGTCTTGCCGCAGCCGTTCCCGCCCATCAGCACCAGCCAGCCCTGTGGCTCCCGCGCCCAGCGCACCGCCTCGCGGTAGGCCGCCTCCAGGCTCTTCCGCTGCTCGCCCTTCAGGCCGATGCCGTCCGGGATGAAACCCTCGCCTCGGTCAGTCGGGCCGAACGTGTACGCACCCAGCCGCTCGCGCGTCATCGCGCCGATGTGGAGGTATCGAGGGGCCGCGTCGCCGTGCGCCAGTTCCACCACCTGCGACATGGTCGGGTCGGCCAAGCGGCTCCCGAGGCGCTCGTCGATGTCGCTCGGCGCCTTCACCGCCGTGAACACGGTGGGCAGCGCCGCGTTGAAGCGGTACGACACCACCTGGAAGAACTTCTCCCGCGCCCACTCGGTCTGCGCGTACGCATCGAGGTCATCGAGCACCAGCAGCGGTGCGGCCCGCACCTGTTCGAGGAAGGCGTCGTATCCCACCTCGGCGTCGTCGTCGTAGCCGGCGCGCAGGTGGTCCAGGAAGTCCGCCACCGCGAGGAAGAGCGCCGGCTGGCCACGCTCGATGACCCGGTTCGCGATGGCCGCCGCCAGGTGCGTCTTCCCCGCCCCGTGCGGTCCCGTGAGCACCAGCCACCCCTCGGGATCCCCGGCGAACCGCTCCGCGATGCCCACCGCCTCGGCGTACTGTGCCTGCAGCCGCGGCTCCCCGGACCGTCCCCCGCGGATCAGGGTGTCGAACGTGAGTCGCTGGAGGGCGCCCAATCGCGAGTACCGCAGCAGCCGCGATCGGCGCTCCTCGGCTGGCTCGAAGCGGGCGCACTCGCAGGGGACGGGGTGGCCAAAGCGCGGGTCCTGCGGGTCGCTGGTGACGCGCACGAAGCGTGCCCCCTGGCACAGGGGGCAGAGGTCCTCCGGCTCCTCGACGGCCGGCGCCTCAGTCGCGCCGGTAGAGGTGCGCGTAGGGGTCGTTGGTTCGCCCAGGATGTCCCGCAGTTGCTTCATCGCCTCGTCCCTCCGCCTGCCACCGGCGCAGGATTGCCTCCGCGTATGACCACGATCGCTTGTTCTGTCGTGCCGCCTCGCGGAGGGCGTCCACGATCCACTCCGCCGGGTACGCCTGCTCCGCCTCCGCCAGCGCCGCCCCCACCGAGGGCGACAGGAGCCCGATCTCCTGCTCGTACACAGCCGCCGGCACGCTCGTCTCCACCACCACCGTCCGAGGCGTCACGCGCGCCCCGGGCACCGTCTCCACGCCGGAGAGGATGCGGTCGCGCAGCCGCCGCCCGCCATCGTTGTTCACCAGCACCAGCGCGTCGCCGTCCTCGATCGGCGCCAGCAGCAGCACGCCCCGCGCCGCCGACGCCTCCACCGCCGCTCGCGTCGCCTCGAAGGCGCGGTCGCCGAACGCCCTCGCGAGGGGCGCCTCCGCCGCGAGCGCGCTCACGCGCATCGCGGCGACGCGACCGGGGCGAGGGATGGCGTAGAGCGCGTAGAGCGTGACGCGCAGCTCGTCCGGATCCTCGATGTGCGGCAGCACCTCGGTGAAAAACTGCACCGGGATCGCAGTCGCCCGCTGGCCGGCACGGAAGCCCTCGAAGGATGGAGGCGCCGCCATCGGCCTAGTACCCGCCCCAGCCGGGTTCCTGGCGCAGCAGCAGGTCCTGGAACGAGGCAGTCTTCGCCACCCAGCGCACGGTCACGGCGCCGGTGGGGCCGTTGCGGTGCTTCGCCAGGATCAGTTGCGCCAGGCCGCTGGGGTGCGCGCCCCCGGGCTCGTCCGGGTGCTGGTCCTGCCAGTCCTGCGCCTGCGTGTACACGTCCTCGCGGTAGATGAACATCACGATGTCCGCGTCCTGCTCGATGGAGCCGGACTCGCGGAGGTCGGAGAGCATGGGGATGTGCGGCTGGCGAGTCTCGACGGCACGAGACAGCTGCGCGCCGGCCACCACCGGCACGTTCAACTCGCGGGCCAGTTCCTTCATCGCGCGGGAGATCTGGCTGATCTCGTTGGTGCGGGTGTCCGCGCGGCCCGCGCCATGCAGCAACTGAAGGTAGTCCACCACCACCAGGTCCAGCCCGTGATCCGCCTGTAGCCGGCGGCACTTCGCGCGGATCTCCGGCACCGTCAGCACCGCCGAGTCGTCGATGAAGATCGAGGCGCCGCCCAGGAGTCCGTGCGCGTTCATCACGCGCGCCTCCTCCGCCTCCGTGTGCCGTCCGAGGCGCAGACGAGACATCTCCACACCTGCCTCGGCGGAGAGCATGCGCATCGCCAGGCTCTCGCCGCCCATCTCCAGCGAGAACAGCGCGACGGTGCCCTGCTGGCCAATGGCGCAGTTGCGCGCCAGGTTCAGCATCAGGGACGTCTTACCCATACCGGTCCGGGCCGCCAGGATGACCAGGTCGCCGCGCTTGTAGCCACCGGCCAGCAACTCGTCCAGGTCCATGAAGCCGGTGCGCACGGACTGCGCGAGTTCGCCGTCCTCGTCCTCCGCCGGCGCCTCCAGGAACTCGTCCAGCAGGTCCCGCAGGCGCTTGAAGTCGCCCGCCGCCTCCGCGGTGCGCAGGCCTAGCAGCAGGCCCTCCGCCTCCGAGAGCACCTGCTTCACGTCCGGGCCGCCCTCGTAGGCGATGGAGGCGATCTGTCCCGCCGCCTGGATCAGCCGCCGGTAGAGGGCGTCCCGCGCCACGATGCGCGCGTGCGCCTCCACGCCCACGGCCGTGAAGTACTTGCCCGCCACCTCCACCAGGTACGTCTCGCCGCCCGCGGGGTCGAGGCGTCCCTGCCGGTCGAGTTCGTGCGCGACGGTGGGGATGGTGATCGACTCGCCGCGCTCGCCTATGGCGAGGCAGGCCTCGTAGATCCAGCCGTTCTGCTCTCGGAAGAAGTCCTCCGGCCGCACGATCGGCAGGACGCGGGCGTAGGAGTCGTCGTCCAGCAGCAGGGCGGCGATCACCGCCTCTTCGGCTGAGACATCGTGAGGCGGGAGGCCGGTCTGGGGACGGCGACGTTGATCGCCGAAGCGGTCCCGGTTCTCACCGGCGAAGGAGCCGAACGGGCGAGGACCACTGCTGACCAAACGAAACCCCCGGGCCCTGCAGGGTGCCCGGGGGGACGAGGGGCGTGTCCCTGTGAAACAGAAGGAGGGCTAAGCGCCCTCCTCCTCGGTGTCCTGTGAGCCCGGCTCCGACGCGCCATCGGCGTCGTCGGCTTCCGCGGCTGGTTCCGAAGAACCCTCCGCTTCGGCTCGTGGGGCCTCGACCACTTCTTCCTCCACAGGTGGATTCAGAAGCGCCTCCGCGGCCGCCTCCACACCTTCCGGCGCGTCAACGTCCACGACCACCACCTGAACCTCTGGCTGCACATTACGTGACAGCCGGATGCCGATGGTGTAGACCCCAACTCGGCGGATCGCCTCGGGCAGCAGTACGCGACGACGGTCCAGGTCTTCGCCGAGAATCTCCCCAGCCTTCTCGGCGATGTCAGCATTTGTGACAGACCCGTACAGCCGTCCCTGCTCTCCGACGCGGGCCGTGACAACGATCGGGCGCTCGAGCTTGCCGACAAGCCCTCGTGCCTTCTCGTCCTCAGCCCGTTGCCGCTCCTCCTCGATCTCCCGCAGCCTGTCGGCACGGGCAAGGACTTGCGGTGTTGCCGGCGCGGCCAGGCCGCGTGGCAACAAGTAGTTCCGGGCATAGCCGCGAGCGACGTCTTTGACCTCGCCCATGGTGCCGGATCCCTCAACGGTCTCCAGGAACACGACCTTCACGTCAGATGACCCTTCGGCGTGCCGGAGCCGGGACTGACGCCATCTTGCGAGAAGACGGCGACGCCGGCCCGGGACTTGTCTACATGTCCGTACACGGAGGAACCACATTTCGGACAACTTGTCCGAACGTGCCCCGCTCTTCGTGGATGGATGGGCTTCCCTGTGTTGGGAAACACCCGCCGCGACGTAAGAGCGTACCCGTGCCCCAGACATAGGGACAACCACCGGGCCGTCGTCGCCACCCGCCGCACGGCGATGGCGACGTGCTGACTCTAGAACACTCGTTCTTGTCTGTCAAACGTTTGTTCTGATATTCTCTCCCACCCCCCGACAGGTGGACGCACTCCCACCTACCGCACCATGGAGGCCGCCCGATGCCCGCACGCACACCCCGCCTCGTCCCCACTCGCATGGACCCGTCCTACGGCATCACCGGAGAAGCCGAGGGCGCCTCGTGGCCCGCGACGGAGGAGAAGCTCGCCGCCTCGCGCAACTACTGGGTGTGCACGACGCGCGCGGACGGCGCGCCACACAGCAAGCCGGTGTGGGGCGTGTGGTCGGACGGCGCGCTCTGGTTCAGCACGGGCGGCGTCGCCGCACGCAACCTCGCCCGTGACCCGCGCATTGCCGTCCACCTCGAGAGCGGCGACGACACCGTGATCCTGGAGGGCGTCGTGCAGGTGCGAGGCATCCCCGAGGACATTTTGAGCGCGTACGCGGAGAAGTACGCGATGAAGCAGGAAGACATCGGCGGCGAAGGCGGGGAGTGGTACTACCTCGAACCCCGCGTGGCCCTCACCTGGCTCGAGAAGGACTACCCGAAGACCGCCGCCCGCTGGGAATTCGAGTAGTCTCCCCACCGTCCGAGCCGTCACGACGCAGCAGCCGGTGACGCCTCGGAGATCGGAGAGCCGCATGCCCGTGCCACGACGCCCCGCCACGCGCGCAGCCACCGCGAGCCTGGCCACCATCCGCAAGCGACGCGACCGCGTCACGAAGATCTGCGAGCGCTTCCCCCACACTGAGGCCACCAACCGCTACGACAACGAGCACCGCTCGCTGGAGGTCGCCGGCAAGCGCTTCGGCTACTTCCTGGTGGACCACTTCGGCGACGACGGCCGCAGCGGACTGGCCCTGAAGGCCGCCCCCGGCGTCCAGGACATGCTCGTCGAGGAGGACCCGGACACCTTCTGGGTCCCGGCCTTCGTCGGCCGCCACGGCTGGCTCGGCATCCGCCTCGACCTCGAAGAGCCTGACTGGGACCAGGTCACCGACTTCATCCGCGACGCCTGGCTCCTCACCGCCCCCAGGAAGATTCGCAAGGAGTTCGAGCCGGCGTAGGCGCCCGAGAACTCCGCCCCCCCGCGGGGGAGGGTTGGGGAGAGGGCATGGACGGGCACCGAGTGCGCGCCTATGCCCGATCCGGGGCCATCGATCCCTCTTTGTCCGATTCTTCGACGAGTTGGGGAAGGTGCAGAGTCGGGCCTCCCGCCCAACTTCCTGCTCGACACCACTCTGTCCCCCTCCCCCCTCGCGGGGGAGGGTTGGGGAGAGGGGGCCGGCGCCAGCCGGCCATCTGCGCTGTCCGTATCACGAGGGCACGCGTCAGTCCCCCGGCACCACGCCCATCGCACCCCCACCCACCTCCTCGACGCGAGGCGCGGCAGCCACATCCTCCGCAGGCCGGTGCGTCACGTACAGCGCCAGTCCCGTGAACAGCAGGCCGCCCACCACGTTCCCCAGCGTCACCGGGATCTGGTTCCAGGCCCACCACTGCGCCATTGAGACGTCCGCGCCCAGCAGCATCCCCATCGGGATCAGGAACATGTTCACCACCGCGTGCTCGAAGCCCTGGCCGAAGAACGTCAGCACCGGCAGCCACATCGCGACGATCTTCCCGGTGGTGGAGGTGGAGGTGAACGCCATCACCACCCCCAGCGTCACCATCCAGTTGCACAGCACAGCCTTGGCGAAGACCTCGACCATCCCGACGCCGCCGGCGGCCTCGTACGCCACGGTCTTGCCCTCCGCCGCCGTGACGATGAACTGCGCCACCGCGGTCCCGGAGTCCGTGGCCGCCAGGTAGAGCACCGCGTACGCCAACGACCCCGCCAGGTTGCCCGCGAACACCCACCCCCAGTTCCGCAGCACCGAGGCGCCCCCGGCACGCCTCGCGAGGAGCGCGAGCGGCACCACGGCGAAGTTGCCGGTCACCAGTTCCAGCCCCAGCAGCACGATCATCACGAAGCCCACCGGGAATACGAGGGCGCCCACGATCGGCGTGCCCGTCTGCGTGCTCGCGGCAATCGCCAGCGTGGTCGCGAACCCGAGTAGCGCTCCGGACAGGAAGCCGCGGAGCAACAGGTCCCGCACGGACAGCGCGCTCTTGTTCGCAGCGACGGTGATCATCTGGTCGACGACAGCGACCGGAGGGACGTAGGACACGCTCTTACCTCCTCGGCGGTGCGTTACGCGGCGTCGGTGGTGGCGTCCGTGGCGGTATCTACGGCGGCCTGGGCGAATGCTCCCACCTGCTGGCGCACCGCCCGGAAGTCGCCGTACTGGGTCAGGAACCGCACGAAGGCGGGCAAGTCAGAGCAGGGCAGCGCCTCGACGATCTTCACTCCCGGCACGGCCGCCGGCCCGGTGGAGCCGCCCACGTAGACGTCGACAGCGTCGATGATCTCGCCGCCCACGCGCTTCTGCCGCCCGACGAAGCCGATGTCGGCCGCCTGGTGGTTCCCGC
>CAYTRA010000076.1:0-9261 GCA_964439675.1 uncultured Dehalococcoidaceae bacterium | reverse complement strand
GGGGGTCGGATGAGTGGGTTCGCCAACCGCGGCTCCGACGATCGATGCTCAGGCGTCCTGCTTGCGGATGAGGGTATACGCGGCTGTCTACCGCGCGCTGAAGCATCGGCACCGGCGCCGCCGTTAAGAGCAGCATCACCTCTTCATATCAGTGAGGGCTCGCCGCACGGGCGACGTTCACGCAACCGGGATGGGGACGCCCTCGACACCCGCAACGTCCGAGGGCTGCCGAGACGCCTCCACGCCGCACGGGAGCACCAGCGGCCGCCCGGTGCGGGGGTCCGGCACCACCGCCGCCTCGATGCCAAACACGTCGCGGACGAGTCCGGGCGTGACCACCTCGCGAGGGCTGCCGGTGGCGACGACGCGGCCTTGGTGCATCACCACCAGGTGGTCCGCGTAGCGGCAGGCCTGGCTCAGGTCGTGGAGCACCATCACCACCGTGCGGCCCTCATCGCGGTTGAGCGCGCGCACCAGGTCCAGCACCTCCACCTGGTGCGCGATGTCCAGGAACGTGGTGGGCTCGTCCAGCAGCATGATCGGCGTCTGCCGCGCCAGCGCCATGCCGAGGAAGGCGCGCTGCCGCTGACCACCCGAGAGGGCGTCCGTCGACCGGTAGCGCAGGTCGGTGGTGTGCGTGACGTGCAGCGCCTCGTCCACCGCGCGCTCGTCCTCTGCGCTCCACTGGCGGTACCAGCGCTGGTACGGCGAACGACCGCCGGCCACGAGGTCCTCGACGGTGACGTCGATGGGCGCGACGGGCGCCTGCGGCAGCAGGCCCAGGCACTGCGCCAGCGCTCGACGCTTCGTGCGGTGCAGGGGCTCTCCGTCCAGGAACGAGCCGCCCTCGGACGGCTTCAGCAGCCGTGCGAGGGCGCGGAGCAGCGTGGACTTGCCGCAGGCGTTCGGCCCCACGATCGCGGTGATCGCCCCGTCCGGCACGTCCACGGACAGCCGCTCCGCCACAATGCACTGGTCGTACGCCAGCGTGGCGTTGATGGCGCACAACCGACAGGCCCGAGGCAGCACGTCCGCTTCATCCCCGACCTCCTCGAGGGCGTCCCGCATCTCGGGGGCCCCCAGCGGAACGCAGATCGGCGCACCGGTGGTCGGGTGCGACACCACCTCCGTCTCGATGCCAAAGACATGCGCGAGGACCTCCGGTCGCACGACTTCGGCGGGCGTGCCCTGCGCGATGATGCGGCCATCCCGCATCGCCACCACGTGATCGCTCACGCGGGCCGCCTCGTTCACGTCGTGCAGCACCATGGCGACGGTCTTGCCCTCCTCGCGGTTGAGGCGGCGCGCCAGGTCCAGCACCTCCTGCTGGTGTGCGATGTCGAGGTAGGTCGTGGGTTCGTCCAGGAGCAGGATGGGCGTCTCCTGCGCCAGCGCCATGGCGATCCACGCGCGCTGGCGCTGCCCGCCGGACAGTTCGTCCACCGGCCGGTCGCGCAGGTCATCGATGCCCGCGAGGGCGATCGCGCGGTTCACGGCGACGCGGTCGCGGTCCGTGGGCGGCGAGAACATCGACTGGTGGGGGTAGCGCCCGCGGCGCACGAGGCCCTCGACGGTGATGGCGTCCGGAGCGCTCGCTCCCTGCGGGAGCAGTCCCAGGCGTCGGGCGACCTCCTTGGTCGGCTGCTGGTGGACGGCCTGGCCGTCCAGCATCGCCGCGCCCTCGCGGGGACGGAGGAGGCGACCGAGCGCGCGCAGCAGCGTGGACTTGCCACACCCGTTGGGCCCGATGATCGAGGTGACCTGGCCCTCGGGAAGGTCGAACGAGAGGTCGTGGACGATGTCCGGGCCGTCGTACGCCAGCGTGAGGTGCTGTGCCTGCAGGCGGGTGGTGGCAGTGACCATGGCTAGAGCCTCACGTTCGAGCGGTACAGCAGGAACAGGAAATACGGAGCGCCTACCACGGCGGTGATCACGCCCACGGGAAGCGAGACGGGCAACGCGTGCTGCCCCAGCACGTCCGATCCGAGCAACATCAGCGCACCCAGGATGGCCGTCAGCACCAGCACGCTCCCGGTCATGGCGCCGGCGAGCATCCTCGCGACATGGGGGACCATCAGCGCGACGAAGCCGATCGGCCCGGCGAGCGCGACCGCGATGGCCGAGAACCCGCACCCCACGAGGACGAGCGCGAGCCGGGTGACCTCGACGGGCAGGCCGAGTGAGGTGGCGGTGTCGTCGCCGAATTGCAGGATGCGCAGGTGCCACATCAGGACCGCCGCCAGCGGCGTCAACACCGCGAGCGCGGCCACCAGCGTGGCCACGTCGGCCCAGTCGCTCGCGTACACGGAGCCCGCCGACCACGCCACGGCGGAGCCCACCTGCTCGATGGGGTATCGCACCAGGAGGTACGTGGTGCCCGCGGTCAGCGCGGCGTTGATGCCGATGCCCACCAGCACGAGACGGTTCGGCGACACGCCGCCTCGCCAGGAGAGCGCGTAGACCGCTAGCGCGGCCAGCACCGCCCCACCAAAGGCGACCGGCGCGAGGAGGCTCGAGTCCTGCCCGGTCACGAGCCAGTAGACGGCCACGGCGGTCGCGCCCTGGTTGATGCCGATGATGTCGGGAGAGACCAGGGGGTTCCGGACCAGCCCCTGGAAGATCGCGCCGGACATCGCCAGCGCGGCGCCCACCATCACCGCGGCCAGCAGCCGAGGCAGGCGCAACGTGCGCACGATGAACTCGTGATCCTCGGCGCCCGTGCCCAGCACCGCGCGCACCACCCCGCCGAGGGGTACCGGGAACGAGCCGAGCGTGAGCGACCAACACGCGAACGCGAGGAGCACCGAGGCGGCGACCGCGATCAGCAGGAGCGTGCGCACGTTGAAGCGGAACGAGACGCCACCCGCGCGAACCGTGCGCAGGTTCGGCCTGCCCTCGCCGTACATCACCGCCTCGGGTGTCGCGCTCACAGGTCCGCGATCCGGCGACGGCGGGCAATGGCGATGAGGAACGGCGCGCCGCAGAGCGCGGTGATGATGCCGACCTGGAGTTCCGCCGGACGCACCACCACGCGGCCGATGATGTCCGCGCCGAGCAGGAGCATCGGCCCTACCACCACGCAGTAGGCGAGGATCCAGCGGTAGTCCGGCCCGGACACGATGCGCACGATGTGCGGCACCGCGAGGCCCACGAAGCCGATAGGCCCGGCAGCGGCGACGGCGGCGCCGGTCATCATCACCACCAGGATCGCGGAGACCAGGCGGACTCGGCCGGTGTGTAGGCCCAGCGCCTTCGCCGTGTCCTCGCCCATGCTCATGACGTTCAACTGGCGCGACATCACCAGCGCGCCAATGAGGCCGACCGCGAGGAACGGGAACACCGTCCAGAAGATGTCCAGCGGCCGGCCGGCCAGGGAGCCGGCGTTCCAGAAGCGCACCTGGTCCAGCGTCTCCTGGTCGAGCAGCAACAGCGCTGTGCTCCAGGACGCCAGCAGCGCCGAGACGATCACGCCGGACAGCGCCAGCTTCACCGGCGTCGCGCCGCCTCGACCGGCCGAGGCGATGCCGTAGACGAGGAGCGAGGCAGCCGCCGCCCCCACGAAGGCGAACCACACGTAGCCGCTCGGCGTCGCGATGCCCAGGAAGAAGATCGCGCTGACCACCGCGAACGAGGCGCCGCTGGACACGCCGAGGATGGACGGCCCCGCCAGCGGGTTGCGCGTCGCCGCCTGCATCACCGCCCCGGACACCGCCAGCGCCGCCCCCACGCCGAGGCCAATGAGCGTCCGAGGCAGGCGCAGGGAGCGCACCACCGTCTGTTCGTAGGAGTCCGGGTCGTAGTTGAAGAGCGCCGCCAGCGCGTCCTCTGTGGTGAGGCCGAGCGACCCGATGCGGAGGCTGAGCACCGCGGTCATCACGAGGCATCCGACCAGGAGCAGGAGCACCGTCGCCTTCGCGAGGCGCCATCTGTTGGCGCCCGCTGCGACGGGGATCGCGTCCGCTACCAAGGGGAGCCCCCATCCGTCCTTGCTGTGGACGGCCGAACACATTTCCACACTTGCTTGCACGTAAATGCCGGAATGTGTTGACTGCGTCGCTAGATTAGCCACGCCTAAGTTTCTGGGTCAACTCCTGCGATGCCCGCCAGCCGGACGACGAGAACTGGCCGAGGAACCCAACGAAATGGGGACGCACTCGTGAACGAAACAGGCCATATGCGGGCCGCGATCAACGCCGTCAGCCGCCGCCGCTTCCTTGCCGGTATCGGATCCGCCGCGCTCGGCGTCGCCTTCCTCACCGCCTGCGGGGGCGACTCGAACAACGAGGACTCTCCGGGCACCTCGACGCCAACGGGCACCGCTGACGGTACGGCGACCGGGACCGCGACTAGCACCGGTACTGCGGCGGCGCCGGCGGCGTCGGGCGCCTTCCCCGTGACGGTGGAGCACAAGTTCGGCGCGACCGAGGTGCCGGCAAGGCCGGAGCGAGTGCTCTCGCTCGGCTACAACGACCACGACGCGATCCTCGCGCTTGGGGTGACCCCCATCGCCACCCGGTACTGGTTCGGAGAGCAGCCCGGCGCCATCTTCCCGTGGGCGCAGGCCAGCCTGGCCGGCGACACGCCCGAGGTCCTGGAGATGCCGTACGGCGAACTCGACTTCGAGCGGATCGCCGCTCTGCGGCCGGACCTCATCGTCGGCATCTACGCCGGCATCACCGCGGAGGAGTACGAGACGCTCTCCGCCATCGCCCCGGTGATCGCGCAGTCGCCGGACTACATCGACTTCGGCATGCCCTGGGACGAAGGCGCGCGCATCCTCGCGCTCGCCCTCGGCGAGGTGGAGGCCATGGAGGAGGTCATCGCCGGCGTCGAGGCGAAGTTCGATGCAGCGGCCGAGGCGCACCCGGAGTTCGCGGACAAGGAGTTGATCCTCGCCGCACTGCGGGCGGACGGACAGATCGGCCTCTTCGCGGAGCAGGACGGCCGCATGCGCTTCTTCACCCGGCTCGGCTTCCAGCCGGCGGAGTCGCTGTCCGGGATGTTCGGCGAGTCGTTCTACACCAACATCAGCGCGGAGCAGATCAACCTGCTGGACACCGGCGACGTGGTCGGCTGGACGCAGGTGGTCTACGCCGGCGGGCCGGACGCCATCCTTGAGCACCCCGTCTACTCCACGCTGCCCGTTGCGCAGGAGCGCCGGCACTTCCTGCTGGGCGACCTGGCGGATGCGGCCTTCTCCTTCAACAGCGTCCTCAGCCTGCCCTTCGCCATCGAGAACGTCGTCCCGCAGGTTGCGGCCGCCCTCGATGGCGATCCCGAGACCAACGTCGACTACCAGCCCGCCGCCTAGCCCCGGAGCACTCACATGACCACGACACCTGACCCGTCCTCCCGCCCTGTCACCCGCCGCCAGTTCCTCGTGGGCGTCAGCGCCGCCGCAGCGGCCGCCGCCTTCCTCGCCGCCTGCGGGGGCGACCCGGACAACGAGGACGCCCCGGGCGCCTCGACACCCACGGGCACAGCGACCGGCACCGGAACGGCGGCTGCGACAGCGACGGAGCCGGCCTCATCCGGCGGGTACCCCGTCACGGTCGCGCACAAGTACGGCGAGACCACGCTGGAGGCGACGCCGCAGCGCGTCGTCTCGGTCGGCTATCGCGACCACGAGCACCTGCTCGCGTTCGGCGTGCGGCCTGTGGCGGTGCGCGACTGGTTCGGACCGGTCGTGGAGTACGCGACGTTCCCGTGGGCAGAAGAGGCCCTGGGTGACGCGACCCCAGTCGTCCTCGGCGCGGGCGAACTGGACTTCGAGCAGATCGCGGCGCTGCAGCCGGACTTCATCTGTGGCCTCTACTCGGGCATGAGCCAGGACGAGTACGACCGCCTGTCGCAGATCGCGCCCACCCTCCCGCAGTCCGGCGACTACGTGGATTGGGGCATGCCCTGGGAGGAGGAGACGCGCATGATCGGCGCCGTCCTCGCCCAGCCCGAGCGCGCCGAGGAGATGATCGCGGGTGTCGAGCAGCAGATCGCCGACGCCCGCGCCGCGCACCCGGAGTTCGAGGGCAAGCGCATCGTGGTGGCCCAGTTGGACACGCCGGGGACGTTCTGGGTGCTGGGCCCGCAGGACTTCAAGTTGCGCTTCTTCACCTCGCTCGGCTTCGTGCTGCCGGACGAGATCGCGGAGGTCGTCGGCGACGCCTCGAACGCGGCGATCAGCGAGGAGCAGTTGCACCTGCTGGACCAGGACGTGCTCGCCTGGATCGTCGGCGCCACGTGGGACGGCGCCCCCGCGGCCATCGAGGCGCTGGAGGGCTCACCGCTCTACCAGCAGATCGACGTCGTGCGAGAGGAGCGCGACCTGTTCATCGCGGAGCCCGCGGACGCCCTCGCGTGGTCGTCCGCCCTCAGCCTCCCGTTCGCCATCGAGGGCATCGTGCCGCTGCTCGCGGATGCGGTGGCCCGGCTGGACGCCTGAGCGCGGGAGGACGGAGCACGCACATGGCCGATCTCTCCCACGTCAAGACATTCATCACGTCCGTCCAGGGCGTCGCCCAGGTCACCCCTCGCGTGAAGCGCATCACCTTCGCCGGGGGCGACCTGGCGGACTACCGGTGCATCAGCCCGGACCAGTTCCTCTACCTCCTGCTGCCGCCCCCCGGGCGGACCGCCCTCACCATCGACCAGCAGTTCACATGGGACGGCTACCGCGACATGCCGGAGGCGGAGCGCCCCGTCGGCGCGTACTACACGGTGCGCGAGCATCGCGAGGCCGAGGGCGAACTCGACATCGACGTCGTCCTCCACCAGCCCACCGGCCACGCCTCCGGCTGGGCGATGCACGCGAAGCCGGGCGACCCCGTGGCGCTATGGGGCCCCCGCAAGGCATACGAACCGCCGGCCGAGACGGACTGGCAACTCCTGATCGGCGACGAGACCGGGCTCCCGGCGATCGCCTCGATCCTGCGCTCGGCCCCCGAGGGAGCTTCGGTGACCGCGCTCATCGAGGTAGCCGAGGCCTCCGAGGAGCAGCCGCTGCCGACCGCCGCCAACGCCCAGGTGCACTGGCTACACCGAGACGGCGCGGAAGCCGGCCGCACCTCGCTGCTCCTCGACGCCCTCGAGGCGCTCGAGTTGCCTCCGGGGAACGGCTACGCCTGGGGTGGCGGGGAACTACTCGCGATCAACCAGGCGCGCCGCCTCCTCCGGACCCGCGGACTCGGCCGCGAAGCGACGAGCCTGGTCGGCTACTGGCGCCACCAGGCGCACCCGGAGGAAGAGCAGTACCCGGAGGACTAGCGCCTGCGGGCTACGCGTCTCCCTGAGTGCACGCTGAAAGTTGCGTGCAATCCCCTCCCCGCGCCCATCCATCGAGACGGTACCGCCATGCGTCGATGGCGAAGGGCAAGCCGTCCTTGAGGACGCACGAGGAAGGTGGGGGTACCGGCCCCCACCGCCGAACTGCTCTCGGACGGACCGATGACTCCTCCCATCGCCGTCGGACTGTCCATCAGCGCCCTCGGGAGGAGGACACATGCATCGGAGCAAACCTGCGGGCGTCGTCCTATGCGCGACGCTTCTACTGCTCGTGGCATCGATGACCGCGTGCAGCGACGAAGCGAGCGGCGGCGAACTGACGCCGACCGCGACAGGCGACGCGACCGCAACGGAGGCGACGAGCGGCGGCACCGCGGCGTCGGATGACCTCGCAAATGCCGCGCCACCGGAGGTCAGGGACGCCGCTGAGGCGGACTGGCCCGTCGCCCACAACAACTATCGCAACACGCGCGAGGCGGACGGCGCCGAGATCAACGCCTCGAATGTCGCGGACCTCGGCGTGGCCTGGAGTCGAGGCGTCGCGATGCCACCGGAACTGCCATTCGGCGTGCTGGCTGCGAACCCGATCGTGATCGACGGGGTCGTCTACATCCAGGATCTGAACAGCAACGTCTACGCGCTGGACCTGGAGTCCGGCGAGACCGTCTGGACACAACCCCTCGATGAGTTGTCGGAAGGGCCGAACGGCGTCGCGATCGGCTACGGCCGGGTGTACGCGGCGACGCGCACCCACGTGTACGCCCTGAACATCGAAAACGGCGAGATCGAGTGGGAGCGAGAACTCGTCACCTCGCCCACGGCGGGCATCGACATCCAGCCCGTGGTGTTCGATGGGCTCGTCTACACCAGCACCGTGCCCGGCAACGCGGAGGAGTTCTACGCCGGCGGCGACACCGGCGTCCTCTACGCCCTGGACGCGGAGACCGGAGAGGTCGAATGGGAGTTCGACACGGTGAAGGCGGACGACCTCTGGGGGAACGAGGAGGTCAACAGCGGTGGAGGCGCATGGTTCCCGGCCGCCATTGATCCCGAGACCGGCGTCACCTACTGGGGCATCGGTAATCCGGCACCCTGGCCGGGCACTCCTGAGTTCCCGGAGGGCTCGAGCCGCCCCGGGCCGAACCTGTACACGAACTCGCTCGTCGCTCTCGACGGTCAGACGGGCGAGTTGCTCTGGTACAACCAGGTGCGACCGCACGACCTGTTCGACCACGACTTCCAGATCTCGCCCATCATCCAGGACGTGGAGATCGAGGGCGAGCAAGTCCGCGCCGTGATCGGCGCTGGCAAGATGGGCGCCGTCGTTGGCTTCGACGCTGAGACCGGCGAGACCCTGTGGGTCAACGAGGTCGGCACGCACATGAACGACCTCCTGGACGACCTGCCCGACGAGGGTGAAGAGCGCGTGGAGGTCTGGCCGGCGCCGATCGGTGGCGTGGAGACGCCCATGGCCGCGGCGGACGGCGTGGTCTACGAGGTGAACATCGACATCCCATCCTTCTGGGATGCCGTCGGATACGAGGTCGACCTCTCGCAGGGCCAGGGCCAGATCTATGCAATCGACGCGGCCACCGGGAAGACGCTCTGGAGCCAGCAACTCACCACCGGCCTTCCGCTGGGTGGCGTGACCGTGGTCAACGACCTGGTCCTGACGGCTACGAACGACGGCACGATGTACGCGTTCCAGCGTGAGACCGGCGAGGAAGTCTGGACGCTGAAGGCCCCGGCGGGCATCAATGCCCAGCCAGCAGTGGTCGGCGACACCATCGTGTGGCCGGCGGGCGTGCCGCAGGGATCGCAGCAGGCCATCCTCTTCGCGCTACGCCTCGGCGGGGACGGCGAGTTCGCTGTGGCGGAGGGCGCGGAGGTCCTCGGCCAGGCTGTCGTGGAAGCGCCTTCGGAGGGCGGACAGCCGGAAGGTGACGAGGCGCCGGAGGAAGAGGAACCGGGCGCCGACACCGG